>DASQAE010000404.1:0-3540 GCA_035635915.1 Burkholderiaceae bacterium
AGATGCTGGCGATCGGGCGCGCACTCGTCACGAATCCGCGCTTGCTAATCCTCGATGAGGCGACCGAGGGCCTGGCGCCGCTGGTGCGGGAAGAGATTTGGCATGCTCTGCACAAGCTGCGCGCAGGCGGACATGCGATGCTCGTGATCGACAAGTACGTGCGCCGGCTGATCGGCATGGCCGATAGGCACGTCATCGTCGAAAAGGGACGCGTAGTCTGGCAGGGAGGCAGCGCTGCACTGGCCGCCGACCCGGGCCTGTGGGCGCGATACTTGGGCGTCTGATCGAATCTTGCGAGAAAGTCATGGCGGAACGTTCCTTTGCCAAAGAAGTGGAAAAGCTGAACCTGGGCGCAGGCGACGTCTTTCGCGGCGAAGGCATCCTCGCAGTGACCAAGGCGCTGCTCGAATCCGGTGTTGCGTACGTGGCGGGTTATCAGGGCGCGCCGATCTCGCATCTGATGGACGTGTTGTCCGATGCCAACGAGATCCTCGAAGAACACGGCATTCACTTCGAAAGCAGCGCCAGCGAGGCAACTGCCGCCGCGACGCTGGCGGCCAGCGTCAACTATCCGCTGCGTGGCGCAGTGACGTTCAAGAGCACGGTGGGCACCAACGTCGCGTCCGATGCGCTCGCCAACCTCGCATCCGGTGGAGTTACCGGCGGTGCACTCATCATCGTCGGCGAGGACTACGGCGAAGGTTCGTCGATCATGCAGGAGCGCAGCCACGCCTTTGCGATGAAGTCGCAGATCTGGTTGCTCGATCCGCGGCCGAATCTGCCTTCGATCGTGGCTGCGGTGAAGCAGGGCTTCGAGCTGAGCGAAGCCAGCCGCACCCCGGTGATGCTCGAACTGCGCATCCGCGCCTGCCATGTGTACGGACAGTTTCGCGCCGGCGCAAACCAGCGCCCGTCATTCACGTTGCGCCAGGCGATGGAGAACCCGAAGCGCGATACCAATCGCATCGTGTTGCCGCCGGCGAGTTTTGTGCACGAACAGGAAAAGATCCGCGACCGCTGGCCGGCGGCCGTGCGCTTCATAGAAGAGCGCAAGTTGAACGAGCTGTTCGCCGAGGGCGCTGACGACATCGGCATCATCGTCCAGGGCGGCAACTACAACACCCTGCTGCGCGTGCTCGAGCGGCTTGGTTTTGCCGACGTGTACGGGCGCACCAGGATTCCGCTTTACGTGATGAACGTGACCTATCCGGTCATCCCGAGCGAGGTCCTGCATTTCTGCGCCGGCAAGCTCGCCGTTCTGCTGGTCGAGGAAGGGCAGCCCAACTATATCGAGCAGAACATCGCCGCGATCCTGCGCCAGGATGGCTTGTCGACCGCGTTGCACGGCAAGGACATGCTGGCGCGCGCGGGCGAATACACCGCGGCGGAGGTGATGAAAGGCGTGCGCGCCTTCCTGCAGCACTACGGGCGATCCGTCGCGCCGGCGCCTGTGCCTCCAGCCGCGCCTCTGAAAGTGATCCCGCTCAAGCGGCTCGCCGACGTCGTTCAGGCGCGACCGCCGGGGTTTTGCACCGGCTGCCCTGAGCGGCCGCTTTTTACAGCGATGAAGCTGGTCGAGCGCAAGCTCGGTGCCCATCACGTCAGCGCGGATATCGGCTGCCATCTGTTCTCGATCCTGCCGCCCTTCAATCTCGGCAACACCACGATGGGCTACGGCCTCGGCACCGCGGGCGCGTCCGCGTTGAACGTTCCGGCCGGCAAGCGTGTCATCAGCGTGATGGGAGACGGTGGCTTCTGGCACAACGGTCTCACGAGCGGCATCGCCAATGCGGTGTTCAATCGCAGCAACAACCTCACCATCGTGGTCGACAACAGCTACAGCGCGGCCACCGGCGGACAGGACCTGTTGTCGTCGCAAGCCGAGAACGCCACGCGCAGCACCGGGCACGCCATTGAAACCGCGGTGCGGGGCGTGGGCGTACGTTGGGCGCGCACGATGACGAACACCTATGACGTCGCGGCGATGCGCGACGTGCTCGAGGAAGCGCTGACCAGCAACCAGCCCGGGCCCAAGGTGATCGTCGCGCAGAGCGAGTGCATGCTCAACCGCCAGCGCCGCGAAAAGCCGCGCCAGAAGATTGACATCGCCGCGGGCAAACGCGTCGTGCGCGACCGGTTCGGCGTCGATGCCGACACCTGCACCGGCGATCACTCGTGCATCCGGCTTTCCGGGTGCCCGTCGCTCTCGATCAAGCCCAATCCCGATCCCTTGCGCACCGATCCGGTGGCCGCGGTCTCTGAATCGTGCGTCGGCTGCGGCCTGTGCGGCGAGGTTTCACACGCAGCGGTGCTGTGCCCAAGTTTTTACCGCGCGCGCGTCGTCAACAACCCGAGCAAGTGGGAGCGCCTCAGGGACCGGGTTCGGCGCGAAATTGTTGGCGCGCTCGCTCGGCGCGCAGCGCGGCGGCGGGCGGCACGATCGTTCTGAGTCCGATGTCTGCGACACCGATCAAGATTGCGATTCTCGCCATGGGCGGCGAGGGCGGCGGCGTGCTTGCGGACTGGATCGTCGATCTTGCCGAGCACAACGGGTTTCTCGCTCAGACCACATCCGTGCCGGGCGTAGCGCAGCGCACCGGTGCGACGATTTATTACGTCGAGCTGTTTCCTGCGCAGCAGGCCGCAGCCGAAGGTCTGGCACCGGTGCTGGCGCTGATGCCGCTGCCGGGAGACGTGGACATCGTGCTCGCGTCCGAGTTGATGGAAGCGGGTCGCGCAGTGCAGCGTGGGCTGGTCACGCCCGATCGCACGACGCTGGTCTGCTCGACGCATCGTGTGTATGCCATCGCCGAGCGCATCGCCCTCGGTGATGGACGTGTCGATGCGATCAGCCTGCTCGGTCATGCACATGCGGTCGCGAAGTGTCTGATCGGCTTCGACATGGCGCGGCTCGCCGAGTCAAGCGGCAGCGTGATCAGCGCGGTTCTGTTCGGCGCGCTCGCAGCCACGCAAGCATTGCCGTTCACGCGCGCACAGTTCGAAGAGACGATTGAGCGCGGCGGCATCGGAACGCAGTCGAGCCTGGCGGGTTTTGCGGCCGGTTTTGCCGGGCCACGGCCCGAGGCGCCGGTGGCACCGGCTGCGCCGATGGTCCCGCGCGACGCGCGTGGCAGGACGCTGCTCGATCGCATCATGAGCCGCCACCCGGCGGCCGCGCGCGCGCTTCTTGTCGAAGGTGTGAAGCGCCTGGTCGACTACCAGGACTTCGACTATGCAGCGCTCTATCTCGATCGCATCGAAGCTACGCTGGCGCGGCATCAGAATGAAACGTTACATGCGGACCTGGCGCGGCACCTGGCGCTGTGGATGTCGTACGAAGACACCATCCGCGTCGCCGACTTGAAGACCCGCGACACACGTTTGAGCCGCGTGCGTGCCGAGGTGCGCGCGACCAACGAGCAGTTACTGAGCATTCAGGAGTACCTGCACCCGCGCCTGGAGGAGGTATGCGACACGCTGCCGGTCGTGCTCGGCCACTGGCTGCTGCGCACCCCTTGGGCACGCAAATGTGTCGAACTT
>DASQAE010000405.1:0-6372 GCA_035635915.1 Burkholderiaceae bacterium
CCGCGGTGTAGTACCCGAGGCCAGGCGCGTACAGCGCAAGATCCATATAGCGGTCAAAGCCGATCCATCCGGAAGCGGCGGTGATGTCGCGCACGATGTGACGTCGCACGCGTTCACTGTGCGCAGCCGCCTCCGGAGAAGGCTGCGGCAACGAAACGTTCGCCGGGTGTGCGCTCATCGACCGACCATCTTACCGGCGCGATCGCGCCCCATCCGCTGCCACGCGGCCGCTGATATCGACTACTCGGTAGACTTTCGCGCCTTGGACTCTCTACCGTTCCAATGACCACCCGCCGCAAGCCGCAATCGGACCCGCCTCGCGCCGCACTGGTGACGGGCGCCGGCAAGCGCATCGGCCGGGCGATCGCGCTCGCGCTGGCACGCGACGGGTGGGACATCGCCGTGCACTATGCGACCTCGCGCAGCGAGGCACTCGCGACGGTCGCCAGCATCGAAGCGCTTGGCAGGCGTGCGATCGCGGTCAATCGCGACCTCGCGATCGAGCGCGGCGTGCGCAGCCTGATCGGCGAATGCGCTTCCGAACTCGGTCTTCCGCTGACCTGCGTCGTAAACAACGCTGCGATTTTCGAGTACGACTCGCCAACCCGCTTCAAAGCCGAGTTGCTGGTCAAGCACGTAAAGCTCAACACCGCGGCGCCCGTCATGCTCGCACAGGCTTTGCACGCCGCGCTGGCGGATGACGAGCGCGGTGTGGTGGTCAACCTGCTCGACCAGAAACTTGCCAACCCGAACCCGGACTTCCTGAGCTACACGTTGTCGAAGAGCGCGTTGTGTTACGCAACCACGGTGCTTGCGCAGGCGCTGGCGCCAAAGGTGCGCGTGGTGGGCGTTGCTCCGGGCATCACTCTGCCCTCGGGAACACAGAGCGAGGAGGGATTCGAGGCCGCGCATTCAAGAACCTTGCTCGGCCGATCCAGTACGCCGGAAGATATCGGTCAGGCGGTCGTTTACCTGGCGAACGCGTCTGCCGTGACAGGCACCACGCTGCTGGTCGACGGCGGCCAGCATCTGGCTCCAAGCGCACGCGACGTCATGTTCATCACGGAACCGGAATGAGCGCACTGCTCGATCCAAGACTTGCGGATTGCCGTCGCATCTTCGTGCGCGAGGTGGTGATGGACGCGCGCATCGGCATCCAGCCTTCCGAACGGGCCGCGCCGCAGCGCGTCGTCCTGAACGTCGACCTGTTTGTTCCGCTCGCGCTGTCGACCCCGAAGGAGGATCGCATCGACGAAGTCGTGGACTACGATTTCGTCCGCTCGTCGATCCGCCGGCGCATCGACGCCGGCCACATCAACCTGCAGGAGACGCTGATCGACGACATCGCGCGCATCCTGCTCGCCCATCCCGCCGTGCGCGCGGTGCGCGTCAGCAGCGAAAAACCCGATGTCTACGAAGACGTCGAAGCCGTCGGCATCGAAGTCTTCCTCTTCAAATAATGGGGTCAGACACCAATTTCGGAGCACGCATGAACGCACCCTTGGAACCCGCGCTCGATCGACGCCGCAGCGAAAAAGCGGAGCGCGAGCACATCAAGCTGCGCAAGCGCCTGCTGCGCTTCACCGGCAAGGCGATCGCAGATTTCAACATGATCGAGGACGGCGACAAGGTCATGGTGTGTCTGTCGGGCGGCAAGGACAGCTACACGCTGCTCGATCTGCTGCTTACCCTGCGCGAGCGCGCGCCGATCCGCTTCGACATCGTCGCCGTCAATCTCGACCAGAAACAACCGGGCTTCCCGGCGCACATCCTGCCCGATTACCTGCGCGACCGCGGCGTGCCGTTTCATATCGAAACGCAGGACACGTATTCCATCGTCACGCGCCTGGTTCCTGCCGGCAAGACGATGTGCTCGATCTGTTCGCGCCTTCGGCGCGGCATCCTGTATCGCGTGGCAGGTGAGCTTGGCGCGACGAAGATCGCGCTCGGCCACCATCGCGACGACATCCTCGGCACGTTCTTCCTCAACCTGTTTTACGGCGGCAGGATGAAGGGCATGCCGCCGAAGCTGGTGAGCGACGACGGCCGCCACGTCGTCATCCGGCCACTGGCATATGTGAAGGAAGAAGACATCGCGTGTTACGCCGAGGCGCGCGCGTTCCCGATCATTCCCTGCAATCTGTGCGGATCGCAGGACAACCTCAAGCGCAAGGAAATCAGGCGCATGCTCGCCGAGTGGGACAAACGTTTCCCCGGCCGGGTCGAGAACACGTTCAATGCGCTGGCGCGCGTGGTGCCGTCGCACCTCATGGACAGCGGCATTTTCAACTTCACTGGGCTGCGCGCTTCCGGCGTGGCAGGTGTCGACGGAGACATCGCGTTCGACGAGGACGCCTGTGCGAGCGAGGGCACGAGCGATCCCGCTCCGATCACGCTGCACACACTACCGCACGCTGAGCACACACATCAGGACTAGCGCCGCCACCAACGCTTGGCGTACCGCACTGGCGCTGTGTTGATTGACGCCGCCACGGCCTTGTTCGACGATCGTGCCCCGCGCAAAGACGGCGCTGACAACAAACGAAACAAGGAGACATCGATGAGTCGCACAGCCCTGCGGCAGTGGTACGTAGCGGCCGCTCTATGCGTTGCCGTCACGCCGTTGCTTGCGCAACCGCTACCGACGGCGAAGCCGGAACAGGTGGGCATGTCCTCGCAGCGACTGGCGCGTATCGGACCGGCCCTGAAGCAAGAGATAGATCAAGGACGCCTGCCCGGCGCGGTGGTGATGGTCGCGCGCAAGGGCAAGCTGGTGTATTCGGAAGCATTCGGCTTTCAGGACAAGGCCGCCGGCACGCCGATGAAAACCGACTCGGTGTTTCGCATCTACTCGATGACCAAGCCGCTGGTGTCGGTCGCCGCGATGATGCTGGTCGAGGAAGGCAAGATCCAGCTCACCGACCCCCTGTCGAAGTTTTTTCCCGCCTGCAAGAACCTCTCCGTGAGCGTGCCGCGGGCGGACTCGGTGTACGCACGCGTGACCTATAACACGGTGCCGGCGGACCGCGAGATCACGGTGCAGGACCTGCTGCGGCACACCTCGGGGCTGGCGTATGGCGAGATCACGCAGAACGCGCCGGTGCGCGATGCGTACGCAAAGGCGGGGATCTTCCAGCAGGGGGTGCGCGACTACGACTCGCGTGACCTGACGCCGGGGGAATTCGTGGAGCGGCTGTGCAAGGCGCCGTTGGCGCAGCAGCCGGGGACGATGTGGGAGTACAGCCTGTCGGTGGACATGCTGGGGCGGGTGGTGGAGACGGCGAGCGGGCAGCGGCTGGCGGAGTTCCTCGATGAGCGGCTGTTCAAGCCGCTGAAGATGGCGGACTCGGGGTTCTGGGTGCCGAAGGACAAGACGGCGCGCCTGGCGCAGCCGCTGGCGGTCGATGGAGCGACTGGGGTGAAGGTGAGCGTGATCGACGTTAGCGCGCCGCCGAAGAACGACTCGGGCGGTGCAGGCGGGGTCTCCACGGCAGGCGACTATCTGCGGTTTTCGCAGGCGATGCTCAACGGCGGCCAACTCGACGGCCAGCGCATCCTGTCGCGCAGCACGGTGGCGCTGATGACTTCCGATCATCTTGGCACGCGTATCGCACAGCCGACGCAACCGGGCGAGCTGCTGATGGGGGTACCGGGTTACACGTTCGGGTTGGGCTTCACGGTGCGCCAGGGCGCGGGGGTGGCCGGGGTGCCGGGCTCACAGGGTGAGTTCATGTGGGCGGGTTATGCCGGCACGTTCTTCTGGGTCGATCCGAAGGAGGAGCTGGTGGCGATATACATGACGCAGGCGCCGAGCCCGATACGGCCGATGTATCGCCGGCTGATGAAACAACTCGTCTACCAGGCTATCGTCGATTGAAATCGTCGTTGCCCGGGCGCGGAGAAACGCAACCAGATCGTCTCCGCGCACCGGCGCCTTGCACCTGCGTTGGATTGCCGGGCTCAGGGCTGAGCCAACCCCACGAGTTGCCAGCTGCCGTGTACCTGGCGCAGCCGCCGCTCCCAGTAGGTGCGTGACTCACGACCATCCATCGCGGGGAACCGCAGGACCACCTCCAGCGTGCAGTCCACGGCTTCAGCCGGTGCGGCGCGGCAGTCGATCGCGTTTACGTCCGCCAGCACGGGACGAAAGATCGTCGCCATCAAGCGCGCGTCCTTGTTCTCCGAGGCTTCGAACGAATCGAATCGCGAGTCGACGTCCAGTTCCTGCGCTACCAGGCGCTGCAAATCGGCGTGCGAAGGTTGGACGGGAGCGGCGCCGGGGCCTGCGCCGATGCTCGCGCAGCCCGCCACGAGCCCAAACACGAGGGCAACGACCGGAATCCAAAAGAGAATCAACCACCAGTTCGAAACCTGCCGTTGCATCTTGCCCTCCCCGCACGCCGATCTTGATCTGGCGCTTTTTTACGCGCAGCGGCGTTACTGCAGCGTTATGCGGGCGGGTCGAAACGGGCAGCAGCTGACGCGAGTCAAAAAAAAACGGCCGGACGAGCCGGCCGTTTTGCAAGCAAGTACTGGTCAGGATCCGGATTCGGCCGTTTCTTCGCCACCCTCTTCGGCGACGGTAGCCGTTTCGGCGGGCTGGCCGGAGGCTTCGAGCGCAGCCAGGGCTTCGCGTTCGGCAGCTTCCATCTCTTCCTTCTCCTTGCGAGCGCGGTGAAACGCCAGGCCAGTACCTGCCGGGATCAAGCGGCCGACGATCACGTTCTCCTTCAAGCCGCGCAGGTCGTCCTTCTTCCCCATGATCGCCGCTTCGGTCAACACCCGCGTCGTCTCCTGGAACGAGGCCGCCGAGATGAACGAGTCGGTCGACAGCGACGCCTTGGTGATGCCGAGCAGGATGTTCTCGTACGTCGCCGGCCGGCCACCCTTGGCAATCGCCTTGTCGTTTTCGTCCAGCAGCTCCGAACGTTCGACCTGCTCAGCCGGGATGAACGGCGCGTCACCCGCGTCGACCACCTGCACCCTGCGCAGCATCTGGCGCACGATCACCTCGATGTGCTTGTCGTTGATTTTCACGCCCTGCAGCCGGTAGACGTCCTGCACCTCGTCGACGATGTAACGCGCCAACTGCTCGATACCCAGCAGGCGCAGGATGTCGTGCGGATCGGCCGGGCCGTCGACGATCGACTCGCCCTTGTTCACCACCTGACCGTCGTGCACGAGCACGTGCTTGTCCTTGGGAATCAGGAACTCGTGCTCCTTGTTGTCGAGGTCGGTGATGATCAGGCGTTGTTTGCCCTTCGTGTCCTTGCCGAACGACACCGTCCCGGTGACTTCCGCCAGCGTGCCGGCGTCCTTCGGCGACCGGGCTTCGAACAGCTCGGCCACGCGCGGCAGACCACCCGTGATGTCGCGGGTCTTCTGCGACTCCTGCGGGATGCGCGCCAGCACTTCGCCAACTGCCACCTGCTGGCCGTCGCGCACGACGATCAGCGCACCGACCGGGAAACTGATCGTCACCGCGTGATCGGTGCCCGGAATGCGCACTTCTTCACCGGCTTCGTTGATCAGCTTCACCTGCGGACGCACGCCCTTCGTGGCCGCGGTGCCGCGGCGCTTGACATCGATGACTACCAAGGTCGAGAGGCCGGTGACTTCGTCGATCTGCTTGGCCACCGTCACGCCTTCCTCGACGTGCTCGAACTTCACCGTGCCACCGTACTCGGTGATGATTGGGCGCGTGAGCGGATCCCAGCTGGCGATCTGCGTGCCGGCCTTGACGGCTTTGCCGTCCATGACCAGCAGCGTGGCGCCATACGGAATCTTGTGACGTTCCCGTTCGCGGCCGTTGTCGTCGACCACCATCACTTCGCCCGAGCGCGAGATCACGACCTGCTCGTTCTTCGCGCTGGTGACGTAACGCATGGTCTGGGTGAAGCGCACCGTGCCGTTGCTCTTCGCTTCGACGCCCGACACAACCGCCGCGCGCGACGCCGCACCACCGATGTGGAACGTGCGCATCGTGAGCTGGGTGCCCGGTTCGCCGATCGACTGCGCGGCGATCACACCGACCGCTTCGCCGCTGTTCACCAGCACGCCACGGCCCAGATCGCGCCCATAACAACGCGCGCAGATACCGTAGCGCGTATCGCATGAGAGCGGCGTGCGCACCTTGACTTCGTCGATGCCCAGCGATTCGATCATCTCGACGCCGTCTTCGTCGAGCAGTGCGCCGGATGCGTACAGCACTTCCTGCGTGTCCGGATGGATCACGTCGAGCGCGCACACGCGACCCAGGATGCGGTCGCGCAACGCTTCGATCACTTCGCCACCTTCGACCAGCGCCCGCATCGCGACACCGTTGACGGTGCCGCAATCGTCTTCGGTTACGACCAGGTCCTGCGTCACGTC
>DASQAE010000406.1:0-6763 GCA_035635915.1 Burkholderiaceae bacterium
CATCGTTCCGCCGCGCGATTGCACGCGGAAGCGCATGCCGGCAAGGCCGTGTCCTGATGACGTCCGTTGGTTCAAGTCGAACCCGCAACCGTCATCCGTCACACTCACCACGGCCTTGCCGTCCTGCGCATGCAAGTCGACCTCGACGCGCTGCGCCTGCGCGTACTTGGCCACGTTCGTCAGCGCCTCCTGCACCAGGCGGTAGACGGAAAGCGCGGAATCATCGGCGAGTTTGATCTCTTCCAGGTCGGCCACGACCTGGATCTCGCTGCGTTTGGCGAACTCGCTACAAAGGATCTGCAACGCGGGCTTCAACCCGAGGTTGCTCAGCGAGGACGGACGCAGATCCTCGATGATGCGGCGCTTGAGCGCGATGCCGGCGTCGAGCGTCTTCACCAGGTGGCCGACGCGCTCGTTCACCTCCGGGCCGGCCGTGGCGAGGCGATTCTTCACGCGTGCCACGTCGAGTTTCGCGGCAGTGAGCAAGCCACCCAGCTCATCGTGCAGTTCGCGCGCCAGGCGGCTGCGTTCGTCTTCGCGCACGGTTTGCAGGTGGGTGGCCAGCACCGTGAGCTCATGGGTGCGGTGCGAGACTTCCTGCTCCAGCTTGTCACGCTCGATCTGCAGCGCATTGCGCTGTTCGATGCGTTCGCCTTCCCGCTGGATGGCCAGTCGCTCGCGTGAGCGCGCCAGGCGCAGCGCGACAAAAACCGCGGTCAGGCACAGCGCAACCAGCACCGCAATGCCGAGCCGGCTCCATTGCATGGTTCGATCGCGCAAAACGCCGGCTGCAGAAAGGGCGCTTGTTTCGTCGGCGGCGATCCGGTCCGAAAGCTGATCTATCGCGACTGTCTGTTCGCGCCCGATGTCGGTCAGGACGAGCCCCAGCGCCGCGTCGCGATCGCCGGCTTCGGCCAGCCGCACCGTTTCCTGCAATTCCTGGGCCTTTTCCGATGCCGCTTGCGCCAGGCGGCGCAGGGATTCGCGTTGTGCCGGGTTGCGCGTCGCGAGCGCGTCGATCTGGGTGATCGACGCCTTGAGTTCGCGCATGCTCTTCTCGAAATCCGGCTTGTACGCATCGCGCTGCGTCAACAGGTAACCGCGTTCGGCGGATTCGGCCTCGATCACCCGGCGGCGCAGCTGATCAACGATCAGGCGGGCATCCAGCGCCTGGTCGCGCGCGTTGCTCGCCCGGTCAAGGCTGAAGTAGCCAATTTCGTTGATAGTGAGCACAAGAATTGCCAGCGCCACCGCAACGGGCGCAGCGAAGCGGCTGCGCGTCAGCCGCCCGAGCCGGTCAGTGGTGAGGAACATGTCTATGCACCTTACACTGCGGCACGTGCCGACAGCAGCCGAAGGTAGTCCCTATGATCCGCATTGGCATCGTCGATGACCATACGATCGTCCGCACGGGCTTGCGCCAGTTCCTCTCCGAGCAGGTCGACTTCCGCGTGACCGGCGAGGCGGCCAACGGCAAGGAGGCGATCGAGCTTGCCCGGCAGGGCGAAGTCGACGTGCTGCTGCTGGACATTTCCATGCCCGACCAGGGCGGCATCGACGCCCTGGCCGCGATCAAGGCACGCCGTCCCGACCTGCCGGTGCTCATTCTCAGCGGTTTTCCCGAAGCGCACTACGCGACCACGCTCCTGCGGCAGGGAGCCAGCGGTTACCTGAACAAGGAGTGCGATCCGGAGGAGATCGCCACCGCAATTCGTACCGTCGCGCGCGGCCGGCGCTACATCACCGCGACTGTGGCCGAACTTCTTGCCGACGGCATGACGGGCGGCACTGAAAAACTGCCGCACGAGGTGCTGAGCGAACGTGAGCTGCAGGTGTTTTTGCGCCTCGCCAAAGGCGAAACCGTCGGCCACATCGCGGACAGCATGTTTCTCAGCGCAAAAACGGTGAGCACGTACCGGGCGCGAGTGCTGGAGAAACTCAAGCTGGAAACGAACAGCGACCTGACGTACTACGCCCTCAAGAACGGCCTGATCCAGTAGATCCGCGGCCGGCGCCTCCGCCGCTGCTCGCAACCCCGTCGTTCGGCGCCTGCGCCAGCCCGTCAGAAAGTTGCAGGCAGTATTCGACCAGTTCATCGATCTCGCTCGACTTGTCGAATACCCGGCTGGCGCCCTGGGCGGCGCAACGGCTCCGGACGTCCGGCGTAGCGTAGTTCGTCAGCACGACGCGGACTGCGGCATGGCTGCGCTCGTTCAAGGCCCGCAGGACGTCCATCCCCGAACCCAGACGCAGAAAGATGTCGACGATAACGAGATCGCACGTGTTTTGCGCATCGTCCAGCCAGCGCTGCGCCGATGGGCCGTCTTCGGCTTGGCCAACGACTTTGAGCGGCACCATCTCCTCGAGCGCAGCGATCAGGCTCTCACGGATTACTGAGCTGTCCTCGACGATGAAGGTTCGTAAGACTGGCATTTGCGTGGCTCGTTCGACGGGCGAGTCTACGAGCGCTCTGCGCCGCCAGTTGTAGGACGAGTCCGACATCGCTGCCTCCCCGCTCAGATGCCCACTTCATACCGCGCCGCCGGCGCGGCGTGCGGTACCGGCGGCGCCCAGCCAGCCGTGCAGCATTCGGTGGACGACTTGACGCCCTTCGGACCACAGGACCGGAACGACCAGAGCCGCCGCAAGGCGCGGCAGAATCAGCCGGGCGATACCGCCTGCGGCCGCGCCCGCCGCCAGCACACCGTACGGGTGTTTTTCGGCCAGAGATCGCAAGCGGGATTCGATGTCGTCGATGCCGGCGACGCGCTGCATCAAGTGGCCGATTGCGCTGTGCGACCGCGAACCACCCCTTGATTCGGCAAGCAACTCTGCGAGCTGGCGACGATTCAGCTCGAGTGCCATCGCCGCACTTTGCACCGCACGCGCGGACCGTTCAGCCGCATCTACGGACTCCATGCTGGATTTCATTTGAGCCCTGGCCCGATCGACGATGGTGGGCCTTGCTCGCCCAGCTCGCGGTTCGCCAGCCACTGCGCGTCGGCGGCAGCCTGGCGCCGCAACGTTGCAAAGGGCTCGGGCGCGGTGCTCTCTCGCACCTTCAACCACGCCAGCAACGCCCCGGTCAACGGGACCGCCGGCACGGCCCAAAGCGCCCAATGCTCCGCGGCGCCGACGTCGAGCGCCGCCAGCAGGACTGCGATGCCAGCCAGAGTGACCGCGCATGCCAGCAGATCGATCGCAAGCACGACATACGCCAGGCGCTGCATGAGCTGGCGCATCGCATGCGTCGTCTCGGCAGAGACGAGGTCGCCGTAAAGCTGCAGATGTCCGAGCAGTCGCGACGGATGCCTCGATATCAGCGCCGCAAGCGAAGCCAGCATTGCGTTCTGCGCGGGCGGTCAGCGCTCGCGCTTGAACAGCAGCATGAGCAACCCGGTGACGGCTGCCCCGACGGCCGCGGCAACGAGAACCGACTTGACCGGCTCGTCCTTTACGTAGAGACGGGTACGGCCGCCGAGCGCAGCCGCTTCGTGCCGCACCGTGCCCGCCGCATCACGCACCAAGTCTGCATTCCGATGCCACCACGACTTGGCGAGTTCGCCGAAGCGCATCGCCTCTTGCGCAATTGCATCGCCAGCCTCCGCGGCTGCGTTGGGAAGTTGACTGACTTGGCTCTTCAAATGGCTGTTCACCGATTGCTCCTTCATACGAAATGCGCGTCAAGGCCTGCCGCGTAGCAGGTCGACCAGGAAAGTGACGAGCGCCAGCACCAGGAACACTACGAACAGAATCTTCGCGATTCCTGCGGCGCCGGCAGCGATACCGCCGAAGCCCAGCAAGGCAGCGATGATCGCGATGACAAAAAAGACGACGGCGTAATGCAACATGCGACCCTCCTAGACGTGGGTACAGCGACATTGCTGCGATGACTGCATCGTAGGCAGCGGGGCCCATGACATTGGTGAGTGGGCGCCGACGCGCGCCGTCGGCGCGTGCTCCAACCCGGCGTAGGACAGGGCTCACACAAGGATGCGCCATCGGCCGAAGCACCAAAAAAAAGACGACCCACTGAGGGCCGTCCTATTTATGCGCTAGCCGCTATGCGCTAGCGAGTAGGCGACTACATGCGTGGCTTGAGCCAGTCGTCGCTGGCTCGTTTCTCAAACGACTCGACCTGGCGTTCGGCTTCGTCCTTGGCGACGCCGTATTTTTCCTGGATCTTGCCGGCGAGTTGTTCGCGCCGACCGTTGACGACGTTGAGGTCGTCATCGCTCAGCTTGCCCCACTGCTCCTTAACCTTGCCCTTGACCTGTTTCCAGTTGCCTTGGATGCGGTCCCAGTTCATGACTTCTCCTTCAGATGCGGGCCGCCAATCAAGATCCTCACCGCCAAGGCGGGCCCAGTTCCCGGCGGCGCCGGAACAACACTGTCCCGGTGAGCCGCAATGCGGCGGCTCATGGCGGACACTGTAGGCAGGAAGGAGATTGGCGCGCGTCGGGGCACCGCGCGGTGCCCTGTAGGACGAGGACCCTCCAGCGCGAACGCGTGTCGGCGCGCTAACAACAAGAACGCGAGTGCGGGTAATCGCGTCCGGCGACGACGCTTACATCCACGGTTCGGGATCGGGAACCGCGCAGGGCGCTTGCACATCGATCGTCTTGAAATCGGCGGGCGCGACGATCTCGAGGTATTCCATGTCGGGCGAATAGTCGAACAGATAGTGGCGGATGCCGGGCCGCTGGTGCACGCAGTCGCCCGCGGCAACCAGCGTTTCCTTGTCCTCGTACATGAACCGCGCCCAGCCCTTGAGCATGATCACGATGTGAAAGTCCGCCTCGTGGCGGTGCCAGCCGGTGCCTCGTTCGGGTGCGGATTGCGCCTTCACGAGTTGCGCCAGAACCTTGCCGTGAGTGGCTTGCGCGATGCCGAGATCGCGATAAAGGAAGAAGTCACGCAGCCCATCGCCGCGCCATTCGGTGTCGGAGTCCCTCACGTGCGAGAACAACGTACCGGTTCGATCCAGCATTGCCTGTCCTCCGCGGTCGGCACTGAGGTCAGACCCGAAGCACAAAACGTTCCGCGCTGCACGAAAGCTTCGTTTCACCGCGCTGGTGCGCGCGAAGACCTTCGTACTACAGTCTCGGCACGCGAACGAGGAGCCGCATGAAGACGCAACGTATCGCCGTGATTCCGGGTGACGGAATCGGCAAGGAAGTTGTACCCGAAGGAATGCGCGTGCTGGAAAAGGTGTCGAGCCGCTTCGGCCTGGCGCTGCAATTCGATCACTTCGACTTCGCGAACTGCGACTACTACGCCAAACACGGCGCGATGATGCCGGACGACTGGAAGGATCGTATTGGCCAACACGACGCGATTTTCTACGGCGCGGTCGGTTGGCCCGCCACCGTGCCGGACCACATTTCCCTGTGGGGTTCGTTGATCAAGTTCCGGCGCGAATTCGATCAGTACATCAACCTGCGTCCGGCCCGGCTGATGCCGGGAGTTCCTTCGCCGCTGGTGGGCCTCGACGGCAAACCGCGCAAGCCGGGAGAGATCGACTTCTACATCGTGCGCGAGAACACCGAAGGCGAGTATTCGTCGGTCGGCGGGCGCATGTTCGCGGGCACCGAGCGCGAGTTCGTGCTGCAGGAAGCGATCTTCACGCGCACCGGTGTCGATCGTGTGCTCGAGTTCGCATTCGAGCTCGCGCGCTCCAGGCCGAAGAAACACCTCACCAGTTGCACCAAGAGCAACGGTATTTCGATCTCGATGCCGTACTGGGACGAACGCGTGGAGGCGATGGCGCCACGGTATCCGGACGTGCGCGTCGACAAGTACCACGTCGACATCCTGACTGCGCATTTCGTGCGCAACCCGCAATGGTTCGACGTCGTGGTGGCGAGCAATCTGTTCGGCGACATCCTGTCGGACCTCGGTCCGGCGTGCACCGGCACGATCGGCATCGCGCCGTCGGCGAACATCAATCCGACGCGCAAGTTCCCGTCGTTGTTCGAGCCCGTGCATGGGAGCGCGCCCGACATCGCCGGGAAGGGCATTGCCAATCCGATCGGTCAGATCTGGTGCGCGGCGATGATGCTGGAATTTCTCGGCGATGCGCCGGGTGCCGACCGCGAGCGCTTCAAGAGCGCGGCGGACGCGATCGTGCGTGCGATCGAACAGGTGTGCGCGCACGGGCCGCGCACCGGCGACATGGGCGGCAAGGCCGGAACCGTGGAGGTAGGAAAGGCGATCGCTGAGGCGATCTAGCCGCAAAACCCCTCCCCCGCTTGGGGGGAGGGCAAGGTTGGGGGCGGGAAAGAGTTCGCTGTGTGCAAGCATCGGCCCGGTTGACCCCCACCCTAACAACAGTGGCGCGCTGGCAGGCGCGTCCCGCTCCGTCCGCGCGAAGCTGTGCTTCGCGAAACCCCGCCTCCGTCCCCCGCTTCGCAGGGGAGGGAACGTTCAGGCGTAACGTTGGCGCGCCAGTGCAGCGCCCTTCGCCAGCGCCTCCAGCTTCGCCATTGCGATCGCGCGCGCCATCGGCGCCATGCCGCAGTTCGTGCACGCGAACAGTCGCTCCTTCGGTACGAATTGCAGTGCGCGGCCGATGGTGTCGGCGACTTCTTCCGGCGTTTCAACCCGATCGTTCGCCACATCGATCACGCCGACCAACACATCCTTGCCCGGCAGCAACGCCATCAGGTCGGGTGGCACGTGCGAGTTGGTGCACTCGAGCGAGATCTGCTGGATGCGGCTCTTCGCGAGCACCGGAAAGATCGTCTCGTACTGGCGCCACTCC
>DASQAE010000407.1:0-2687 GCA_035635915.1 Burkholderiaceae bacterium
TATTCGGTCCCCACCCCAGCCGTCCCCGGCTTCGCAGGGGAGGGAGCCAATTCCCTCCCCCGCCTGCGGGGGAGGGTTAGGGTGGGGGGCGCAAGGGCTGGTCATCTCTTCTTCGTGCGAGCCGCCACCAACTGCACCGCCTTCTTCGCTCGCGCGACGCCGTTTACCAGAATGGTGATCAGGTGCTTGCCGGGATAGTGTTTGCGGGTCGTGAAATCGCGGAAGCGATGTTTGCGCGCAAACGACAACGGCGTTCCCGCCTTCAATGCCTTGACGCCGATCTGAAACACCTTGCGGCTGACGCGCCGATCGCTCTTGACGAAATCGATCGCGTATTCGATGCGTACCGATGTGTCGGATGCCGCACGCACCCGGAACGTGAATGCAAGATCGGTTCCGATCGCGATCTGCTGCGCCGCCAGCTTGAGCGTCGTTACCGTGATCGCCACGTCATCATGGTGACCGAACAGGCGCAGCGCACGTTGATCGCCGCGCTTGAGCAACGTGCGGCATGCGTGTTGCACCAGCCTGTCGGTTGCAGCAGAAGTTCCTTGCCAGCGTTGCGCGATCTCGAGCACGACGTCGGGATGATCCTTGGCGATGTCATTCAGATTGTTGGCCACGCTACGGCGCACGTACTCGCTCGGATCTGCGCGCAGCATCTCCAGGATCGGCAACACGGGCCGCGGGTCGCGTTTGAACTGCGACAGTGCCATCGCCCATGGCAGGCGTGGTCGTGACCCTTCGGACGCCAGCCGGCGCACGTGTTCGTTCGGGTGCGCGGCCCACCGCGTCATCTGCGCCATCATGCGTTCGCCGAGGCGGACGATGAACGGGCGCACGGCGTATTCGCTCGACGAGTACTGGGTAAACAACTCGAGCGCCGCGACGGAGGCGGAGAAGTCGTCGAGCCCGTATTCGGCGACAAAATCCGGAAAGAACATCGCCTCGAAGCCACCGAATTCGGGCGCGATCTGCGACAGCACGCCGAGCTGTTGCCGATAGTCGCCAGGCAGGAATTGGTGCAGCGTTTCGGTGATGCGGCGCATGCGCTGCTTCAATTCCAGGCGCGGCCAGCCGGCGCCGAGCACGGCGCGTTCGAATCCACTGCGATCAAGGCGAGGCGCCACGCGGGCGACCGCGGCGGCCAGACCCGCGACGTATTGTTTCGAATAACGCTGCTTGAGCAATTCAGCCACGCGATCCTCCACGCCAGGCCGACCACGCAAGCGCGAGCCAGCCGGCAAGCAGGCAAAGTCCGCCGACCGGTGTGATCACTCCGAAGCCGCGTTGCCCTGTCAGCGCCAGCAGGTAAAGGCTGCCTGAAAACAGCACGATGCCGGCTATGAACAGCCAGCCGCTGGTCTGCGTTGTGCGTCCCGGCCATTGCGTCGATGCCCAGGCGACCGCAAACAACGCGAGCGCGTGAACGAGGTGATAACGAACCGCGGTTTCGAACACCGCCAGAACATCGGCAGTGAGCCGGCTTCCAAGTGCATGGGCGCCAAAAGCGCCCGCTGCGACGGCGGCGAATGCCAGCAGCGCACCCGCGAGCGCAAACACGCGCGCACTCATCGCCTGAAGTCGACAGTCTTCGGCCGCCCCGGCAACTCGAGCGTCACGTCGCTTGCGGGCGCGCGTGCGACGACCTTGCCGCGCCGGACGACGGCGAGGCGCGTTGCGCGCAAGCGGATCGCTTCGGCCGGGCCTGTCGCCTGCAGCAGGACGAGATCGGCGTAGTTGCCGGGTGCGATGCCGTAGCGCTCGAGACCCAGGATGCGTGCGGGTGTTGTGGTCACCGCGGCAAAACATTGGTTCATGGCGTCGACGCTCGTCATCTGCGCGACATGCAGTCCCATGTGTGCCACTTCGAGCATGTCGCCGCTGCCGAACGAATACCAGGGATCCATCACACAGTCGTGGCCGAACGCGACGTCGATGCCGGCGGCAAGCAGCTCGGGCACACGCGTCATACCGCGTCGTTTGGGATATGTGTCGTGCCGGCCTTGCAGCGTGATGTTGATGAGCGGGTTGGCGATCGCACTCAGTTGCGCCTCTGCCATCAGCGGCAGCAGCTTTGAAACGTAGTAGTTGTCCATCGAGTGCATCGACGTCAGATGCGAGCCGGTAACGCGGCCCTGCAGTCCGAGGCGCAAGGTTTCGGCCGCCAGGGTCTCGACATGGCGGCTCATCGGATCGTCGGTTTCGTCGCAGTGCATGTCGACACGCAGGCCGCGGTTGGCGGCCTCTTCGCACAACAGGCGGACGCTTTCGGCACCTTGCGCCATCGTGGGTTCGAAATGCGGAATGCCGCCGACCACTTCGACGCCCAGATCGAGCGCGCGCCGCAGATTCGTGAGAGCGCCGGGCGCGCGCAGTACGCCGTCCTGCGGGAACGCGACCAATTGCAGATCGAGGTACGGCGCGACCTTTTTCTTCACCGCCAACAAGGCTTCGACGGCACGCAGGCTCGGATCCGAGGTGTCGACGTGCGAACGAATTGCCAGCAGGCCGCGCGCGACGGCCCAATCGCAATAGGCAAGCGCGCGTTCGGCGATCGCGTCCGCGGTCAACGTCGGCTTGAGTTCGCCCCAGAGGGCGATGCCCTCGAGCAATGTCCCGCTTTTGTTGACCCGTGGCAACCCGTAGGTGAGCGCTGAATCCAGGTGAAAGTGCGCATCCACGAA
>DASQAE010000408.1:0-15126 GCA_035635915.1 Burkholderiaceae bacterium
TGATCCGCGTGCTGGATCTGGAGAAGTCGCTGCGGTTCTATCGCGACGTGCTGGGTCTCGAGGAAGGGCACCGACTCGATTTCCCGGACTTTGCGCTGGTGTACCTGCGCAATCGCGAGAACGACTTCGAGATCGAACTCACGCTGAACAAGGGGCGCACCGAGGCGTACACGCACGGCACCGGTTACGGGCACATCGGCGTTGTGGTCGAAGATGCGGCGTCGGTGCACAAGACGCTCAGCGCTGCCGGTTATGAGCCCGCGCAGGTGAAGGAATTCAAGGACGGCGCGAACCTGCTCGCGCGTTTTTTCTTCATCCAGGATCCCGACGGCTACAAGATCGAAGTGCTCGAACGGCACGGGCATTATCAGTAGCTGAGTTGGGGCTCGTTACGATTCAGCCTCGGCTGAAGTAACGTCAACGAGCATGGCGACACTCGAGACCGACGTTTTGGTGATCGGCGCCGGGCCTGCGGGCTCGGCGGCCGCGCGCAGTGCCGCCCGGCTCGGGCAGCGCGTGCTGCTGGTCGATCGACACCGGTTTCCGCGCGACAAGATCTGCGGCGACGCGCTGATCCCGGACGCACTCGAGGCACTGACCCGACTGGGGCTGAAGGATCGGGTGCTAGCGCAGGCGCGCGCATTGCGCTCGATCCGTCTTTATGCGCCGAATGGGCACAGCGTCGAGCTGCAGGCGCAGATGGGATGCCTGCCGCGCAGCAGGCTCGATGAGCTGATGCAGGAAGGGGCCGAGGATGCGGGGGCGACGTTTCTTGCGCCGAACCTTCTGGCGCGTGCCGTGGAGCGCGACGGTGCGATTGCCGGCGCGGTGTTTGTATCGGCTATCGGAGGCGAAGAAGTCACCGTCCGCGCGCGGTTCACAATCCTCGCAACCGGCGCCGCCGCAAGGCCGCTGGAAATATTCGGGGTGTGCGAGCGAAGACTGCCCAGCGCGCTCGCGGCGCGTGTTTATGTTCGCGCGCCCGAGGTTTTCGCGCGCGAACACGACCACCTGTGCATCTCCTACGATCGGCATGTCTGTCCTGGCTACGGCTGGATGTTCCCCGGCCCCGATGGAGTGTTCAATGTCGGCGTGGGTTACTTCAACAACGCGCAGTCGCGCCTGCCGACCACGAATTTGCGTCATCTGCTCGCGCGGTTTGTCCAGACGTTTCCGCCGGCGCAGGCACTTATGGCCGTTGCGCGGCCGCTTACCGAGGTGCGCGGTGCGCCGCTGCGCACGGCGTTGACCGGCGCGCAACTTTGCCGGCCGGGACTTCTGGTCGCCGGCGAAGCGGCCGGCCTCACGTATTCGTTCAGCGGCGAAGGCATCGGCAAGGCGATTGCGAGCGGCATTCTCGCGGGCGAGATGGTTGCCCACGCGGACACGCAGGCCACGAGCGAAATCGCGGCTCTCTACGCATCACGCATCAAAGCCGATTTCGCCGAGCGCTTTCGCGCTTATGCGGTCGCGCAGAAGTGGCTGGCTTACCCGGCGGTCTTGAGTTTTCTTGCACGCAGAGCAGCGACGGGCCGCTACGTGCGCCAGCAGCTGCAAGAGTTGCTAGACGAAACCGCCGATCCGCGCGAGTTGTTTTCGGTCGCGGGATTGGTCAAGGCTTGCGTGCTCTAGCGATGCGCCCGTCACCTCGGCGCTCTCCCACTGCTTTGCTCAGTCGTTGATTGACAGGAACGCCACCGCATAACTTCCAAGCGTGATCGACTTGCCTTTGAGCGGTTCGTACGTTGCCTGAAAACCGCGCGGATCGGTGGTCGCCTTGACGAAGTTAGTCTCGTCCAGCATCCCCGCAAACGTCGGACGATTCAAGCCGGCGAGATTCACGCTTTGTTTTTCCGGGCCCAGATTGGCAAGCCAGAGCGTGACCCCCTTTGCGCCGCGATAAGCGAGGCACTGCACCTTCTGCAAGTCCGAGCACGCAACATTCACCATCTTCTGTCCGGCGCCACGCGTCAGGCCGCTGACGACATGGAAGGCCGGGAACACCGCCGGCCCCGATAGCTGGCCGTACCAGGGTTGGCGGTGTTCATTCTTGCGGTAGATGATGCCCAGCGGCCCGGTCGGCGCGCCCATGGCGATGCGCTCGACGCCGGCGCGCGCGAGCGTGGCCACGTAGCCGAGCGTCCACGCCGCACCAAAAAGTCCGCGCTGGCGCGGATCGAGTTTTGTCAGGCAGATGCGCACGTTGGCGGGATTTGGCGTCCACGTTGCGCCGTGCGGGTTGTCGCGGCAGCCGATGCCGCTTGGTCCGATGTGATACGCCGTTGCGCCGATGAATGAGTGCGCCGTGGAGATCTGGTACGGCAGCGCTTCGAGCGTTTCCATCACCGAGCGATCGTCGGCAGCGTGCACGATCGGGCATGTGGTGTTGTGCACGAAGTCGAGCAGTTGCGCGGGCACGCGCTTGCGGTTCAGTTCCGTGAAGAAGGAGAACATGC
Organism: Burkholderiaceae bacterium; assembly: GCA_035635915.1. Taxonomy (GTDB): domain Bacteria; phylum Pseudomonadota; class Gammaproteobacteria; order Burkholderiales; family Burkholderiaceae_F; genus JAKANT01. The sequence goes on from DASQAE010000408.1 coordinate 2,457, forward strand.
CACCGCCGATCCTCGCGGCAGGAAATGCAGCGCGCGTGGCACGGTAGAGCTCGTCCAGCGGCGGCGCAGGTGGACGAGCACCGCCGGGCAAGACCGATTTGAGATCGCCTGCGGGACAAACCGCAATCGCAGTCAGCGCGATACCGGATTGCCTGACCATGTCTGCGAGGCGTCGCAGCTCGAGCGCGTACTCATCGACGCTTTCGACCACCACTTCCAGCACTGCCTCGGCGCCAGTCTGCTCGCACAGCTTGCGATAGGCGTTCAGTTGCTCCAGTCCATGCTTGCGGCGCGGATCGAAGTGGCAGATCAGGAACCGCGGCGCGGCCAGCTTGAGCAGTGCCACCTCCTTGAGCGCAAATTCGATCTCCTCCGGAGGCACGCCCAGGCCTAGCGGCGGCAGCGCTTCGCGCATCACCTCACCAAGCTTGACCTCTACGCCCGCCGCGGCGGCGGCGCCGCGACCCGCGGCACCTTTTCCCGACAGCGTGACCGTTATCGATTGCCTGACCGTCTCGCCCGCTTTTAGCGTGTAGGGCCAGGGCCGGCTCAGCGGGCGTACGTAGGTCTTGAACGAAGCGTCGGTCCAGTTGCGGTGATCCTCCATTTCGAAGGTGTCACCTTCCATGCGCACGATTGCCTTCAAGCCCGGCATCACCTCGTGCGTCAACGCGCGGATGTTCAGCATCGGCTGGACCGGATCAACCAGTTCGGGAAACTTGCCGGCCACGATGCTGCCGTCGACGTGTTCCACCTCCAACGTGCACCCCGCCACCCCGCGCAGCGGATGCAGCACCACGAAGCCAGTGCGGGCGGTGAGGAAGTCGGTCTTCGGCGTAGCGGTGCCGACAAAACTCAGGTTGCCTTCTGCGGAGCCTTCAATAGAAGCGTCGTACGCGATCTCTTGATCGTTCCGTTTGCACACCGCGTGGAACGACACCGAAAAGCCGTCGGCACGCTGATCGATCTTCAGGTTGGCGAGCACGGGCGCGTACGTGCCCCAGTTCTCGTCGCGCACCAGGAAACCGATTCCGCGCAGCACTTCCACGCCGCTCACCTTGAGGTAGCGCAGCTGCGCGTTGTCGAACTCGACCTCCATCGGCCCGGCACGCAGCGTTCGTCCGACGACGTCGGGTTGTTCGGTGCCACAGAGCGCGATGGCGCGGCCGGGTTGTGGGTACGTCATGTCGTCTCCCGAATCGACCGATCAGCGCATGTGAGCCCAGCGCGGCACATTCAGCGCGGCGGGATTGACCAGATGCGCCGGTCGCTTGGAGCGCGCGACATCGACCACGCTGGTCAGACCGTCGCTGGCAATGGCGTGAAAACATTCATCCGTCCAGCAAAGCGAATGTGGGCTGACGATCACCTGCTCCATGCTCAGCAGAGGATTGTCCGGCGCGATCGGCTCCTGCTCGAAGACATCGAGCCCGGCGCCGGCGATGCGCTTTGCCTTGAGCGCCTGGATCAGCGCCGGTTCGTCGACAACGGGTCCGCGTGCAACGTTGATGAGGTAGGCCGTCGGCTTCATCAGGGCGAGCGCATCGGCATTGATCAGATGGCGGGTCTCGTCGTTCAGCAGCACGGTGAGCACGACAAAATCGGACTCGCGCAGCAGCGTCGGCAGCGGCACCAGCTTTGCACCCAGTGCCTCGATCTTGGCCGCATCGGCGTACGGATCGGCAGCCAGCAGACGCATGTCGAAGCCGCGCACCAGGCGCAATGTCTCTTGCCCCGTTCCACCGGCGCCCACGATGCCGAGCGTCCGGCCGGTGAGGCCGCGCCCCATGTGGTCGGTGCGCTGGGTCCAGTTGCCGGCGCGGGTCAGGCGATCCTTGATCAACATCTTTTGCGCCAACGCCAGGACGTACGTGATCGCCATGGTCGCGACCGGCCGGCGGACCGCGAATGGCGTATTGGTGAGCAGGATGCCGGCCTTGGTCAGGGCGTTGACATCGACCGAGTCATAGCCAACGCCGTGCCTGGCCACGATGGCGAGGCGACAGTCGCCACGCGCGACCGACGCTGCGGTCACCTTGGGCGAATTCACATAGATGGCGTCGTAACGGGCGGCTTGATCGGGCGTGATCTCAGCGACCGACTCGGGCATGTATTCCCATTGCAAGACATCCTTTGCTGCGTCGAGGATCTCAAGCGGCGCAGCACCGAAGGACGGTTGACCCGACGCGGTAAGCAGATCTCGCGTGAGGCCGATTTTGAACGCGCTCATAGGTAACCTCTACGTCAACGTTGCTTCAAGGCGGAGATGCCCTGCGCGAGAGTGCGCTGGTACAGCTGCGAGTCCATGCCGTAGGCAATCATCGAAAAACCGCGCTCGAGATACTCACGGCCCCAGCGCTCGTCGGACGCCATGAATCCGGTGCCCTTGCCATTGGCGCGCGCCGCACCGACCACCTTGGCAAGCGCTGCGTGGTAATCGGGGTGATCGAACTGTCCCGGGATGCCCATGAAGTTGGTCAGATCGAAGTGCCCGACCCACAGCACGTCGACGTTGGGTATCGCGGCAATGGCGGCGGCGCTTTCGACGCCCTTGGGGGTCTCGATTTGAATGATGACCAGGTTGCGACGGTGCGCTGCTTCGATCTTCTCGGCCGGTGTGCCGCCCTGATAGTCGTCATGCGCCACGCCGAAGGCGGCACCGCGCCGGCCTTGCGGCGGATACCGGGTGCACGACACGATGAACTCGGCCTGCTCGCGCGTCTCGACCATCGGCACCATGACGCCGTGCGCACCGATGTCGAGCACTCTGGCGATAAAGTCGTACTCCGTCGCCGGCACCCGCACCACCGGCGCTACCCCGATGCCGCGGCATCCGGCAATCAGGTGTTTGAGCGTTTCCATGCTGATGCCCGTGTGTTCCATGTCGAGCAAAACAAACTCGGCTCCGGCCACCTTCGCGAGCTGGGGCAAGGCCGGAACGAAGAACTCGAGCGCCATCGTCCCGAGCACGCGCTCGCCGGCAAGTACACGTTGTTTCAGAGTGCTGGTCGTCATGTTTTGCTCCTGTTGATCAGGTGATCCTCAAGCCTTGGCAATCTGCGTGACGTTGGCGAACGTCACCGCCTTGCGTGCGATCCACGGTGTGGAAAGTCGATCGAACACGTGAAAATGTTCGGTGGTGAGGTGGGTCTTGAACGCCGCTTCGTCCGCGTAGATTTCGTACAAAAGGATGCGCGGTCCGGGCGCCACGGCGTCCAGCACGTCGAAGCGGAGGCAACCGGGTTCCGTCGCCACGGAAGACCGCGCGTTCTGCAACACCGCTGCGCGGAAATCAGCCACGTGTTGCGGCAGCACATCGAATTCCACCCACACGGCGTACTGACCCATGGTCCGACTCCTACGACAGGACGCGGTTTGTGGCCGGATCGATCAGGACCACACGGTTCATGTCGATCGAGAGTTCGATCGACTGGTTGATTGCAGACACATCATGGGCCTGCAGTTCGGCAACGGCTCTGGTTCCACCCAGGTTGAACGTGGCGTATGTGCGTGAGCCCGTGGGTTGCAAAAGCTCGATCACGGCCGTGTAACGCGCGAGTCCCTGGCGCTCACCCTGCGTCGCGCGGCTGAGGTGTTCGGGCCGCACGCCAAGGATGACGGGCTGGTCGACCTGTTTCGCGAGACTGCCGGCGCGTTTCTGCGGGACCGCCAGATTGGTGCCGTCGCCCAGCAGCAATGCCAATCCGTTTGCTGCCGCAATCAGGCGCGTGTCGATGAAGTTCATTGCGGGCGACCCAAGAAAACCGGCGACATATCTTGTTGCGGGACGTTCGAACAGCTCCAGCGGCGCGCCGGCCTGTTCGATCAGGCCGTCGCGCAGCAGCACGATGCGATCGGCCATCGTCATGGCCTCGACCTGGTCGTGCGTGACATAGATCATGGTCTTGCCCAGCTCTTGATGCAGGCGCTTGATCTCGCCACGCATCTCGTCGCGCAATTGGGCATCCAGATTGGAGAGCGGCTCATCGAACAGGTAGAGGCGGGCGCTGCGCACTACCGCGCGGCCGATGGCGACGCGCTGCAACTGGCCGCCCGACAACTCGCGCGGGTAACGATCGAGCAGATGGTCGATGGCAAGCATCTGCGCCGTGCGCCTGACCTTGGGTTCGATGTCCTTTTTTGGCGTGTTGCGCGAGCGCAGGCCGAAGGCGATGTTGTCGAACACCTTCATGTACGGGTAGAGGGCGTAGTTCTGGAACACCATCGCGATGTCCCGATTGCGTGGCGGCAGGTGATTGACGACTCGGCCGCCGATTTCGATCGTGCCCTTGTCGGCGTCTTCCAACCCGGCGATGGTCCGCAGCAATGTGCTCTTGCCGCAGCCCGACGGCCCGACCAGCACCGTGAACTCGCCGGCGGGAATTTCCAGATCAACGCCGCGCACGGCGTGGACGGTGCCGTAGTACTTGTGCAGCGCCGTTATTTTCAGGTCGGCCATGCTGGGCTATCCCTTTACCGCGCCAAGTGAGAGGCCACGCACGAAATAGCGCTGCATGAATGCCGTTATGACGAAGATCGGCAACGTGCCCAGCACCGACATCGCCGAGATCTTGGCCCAGAAATTCGACTGGCCGCCGAAGTAGTGCGTGATCTGCACCGTGTACGTGGCAACCTCGGTGCGCGTCAGCACCAGCGCGAAGATGAAGTCGTTCCAGGCGAACACGAACGTGAAGATGGTCGTGGCGGCGAGTCCCGCGCGGCACATCGGCAGCACGACCTTCCAGATCACCTGCCAGCGATTGCAGCCATCCACCAGCGCGGACTCCTCCAGCGCCCGCGGCACGTCGAGGATGTAGCCGCGCATCATCCAGATCACGTACGGCAGGTTGAACGCGGTGTAAAGGAGGATCACGCCGATGTACGTGTCCACCAGGCCGAAAAAAACGTAGAGCAGAAAGATCGGGAACACCACTGCGATCGGCGGGATCATGCGTTGCGAAACGATCCAGTTGGCAAGATGTTGGCCGCCGGTGGAAAAACGCGCCAGGCTGTAAGCGCAGATAAAACCGAGGAACATGGCAAGCGCGGTGCTGAAAAACGCAACGATCAGGCTGTTGCCTACCGTGGCCGCATCGCCGTCCTTGAACAGCACCGCGTAGGTGTCGAAATTTATCTGGCCCGGATACCACTTGGGCGGAAACGCGTAGATCTCGGCCGGCGTCTTGAACGAGATCATGAACAGCCAATAGATCGGAAACATGAAGATCAACGTCAGCGCCACGGCCGCCGCCAGGCGCAGGGCAAGACGCAAGGCACGACGTTGCGGCACGCCCATCATCGCGCCAACTCCACGCGCCGCAGCAGCAGCATCACCAGCGCCGACAGCAGGATCACCACCAGCAGCGCCACCGCCGCGGTGTAGCTGGTCTCGAATTGCCTGAAGCCTTTGATGTACGTGAAGATGGAAATGGTCTCGGTCAGTGTGCCGGGGCCGCCCTGGGTCAGCGCCCAGACGATGTCGAACAGACGAAACAGATCCAGGCCGCGGATCAGGATGGCGATGCTCATCACCGGCGCGATTGCCGGCAGCACGATGCGGAAGAACGTGCGCCACCAGCTCGCGCCGTCGATGGCCGCCGCTTCGAGTTGCGAACGGTCCACGTTGCCGAGCGCGGCGAGCAGCAGCAGGAACATGAACGGCGTCCATTGCCAGACTTCGGCGGCAACGATCGCGGGGTAGACGAGGTTCGGATTGATGGTCCAGAGCAGGATCGTCTCCTTGCCCATGATCCAGCCAATGATCTGGTTGATCGGTCCGAAACGATGGTTGAACATCAGCGACCACGTGGCGCCGGAGACGATCGGGGAGATCACCACCGGCAGCACGAGCAGCGCGATGAATACCGCGCGGCCGGGCAGGCGGTCGAGAAAGAGCTGCGCCATGGCCAGCCCAAGCACAAGCTCGATCGGCAGCGCAATGGCGGTGAGCACAACCGTGTGCAGCAGTGCCTGCCACAGCCGCGTGTCTTCGAACAACTGGCGATAGTTCTCGGCGCCGACGAAATCGGTGCTCGTTTCCGTCATGGTGATGCCCTGAAAGCTCACCAGCAACAGGTAGATCAACGGAAATACGCCGATCAGCAGCAGTACGAAGATCGCCGGCCCGACGAGCAGGTATTTGAAGTTGCTCTCTCGGAAACTGCCGAGTCCTACCGATGCCACTTCAGATCTCCGCGCCGGGGTGACAACCAAAAAAATAGGAGCGCTGACAACGCTCCTATCTGCAGAAATGGATTTTCAGGCCGGTCAGGTCTTACTTCGGATACGCGCCGGATTTTGCGGCCCAGGCGTTGTAAACCGCCTTCTGCTTCTCGAGCCCGATCTTGGCGGTGGCGTCATCCCACTGCTTGGCGACGTCGTCCAGGATTTTCTTGGGGTCCTCGCCGGCCCATAGGCGGCTGATGCCCTGGCGCAGCGCCTCTTCATACTTGTCGGTCTGGATCAGCGACAGGTCGAGCAGGCCGGTCTGCGAACCCGCTTTAAGCGCGGCGAGATAGTCCTTGGCATCCGGCCACAGGCCCAGGTAGACCGGGTCGGTGAAGTGCGAGTCGCGGAACGGATCGCGCAGCGTGTACGGCAGTTGAACGCGCTTGGTGCTGATCTCTTCGCTGTTCAGCCACTGGATGAAGAGATAAGCGGCCTCCTTGTTCTTGCTGCTGGAGGCGACCGACAGCGCGAATCCCGCAGCCAATTGCGGATGACCGCCCGGCGGCAGCGCATAACCCACTTTTCCGGCCACGGTCGACTTCGGTACCCACTCGAGCGCTTTTTCGCTGCCGAGGTATCCCGCGGCGAAACGGCCATAGGGCGGCCACGAAATCGTCATGGCGCTTTCGCCCTTCAGGAAAGTCGCCAGGTTTTCAACGAAGCCGAACTTTTCCACGCCCGGCGGCATGAAGCGGTTTTCGTTGCGCATCTCGGTGAACACCTTGACGCCGATCGGGCTGTTCACCGTCGCCTTCATGTTCGCATCGAAGAACTTGCCGCCCTCGACGCGGAAGCGTTCCTGGAACATGTACATCGTGTAGGGCGGTTCGCGGAAGAACGATGCGCCGTAGGTGCCATCCTTCTTCAACTTTTCGGTGAGGAATGAGCCGATTTCGTCGAATTGCTTCCACGTCTTCGGCACCGCGAGCGGGTAGTTGTACTTCGCCTGGAACTCTTTCTTCAAGTCGTCGCGCGCGAAGATGTCCTTGCGGTAGTAGAAGACGAACACGTCGCCATCGTCGGGAAAGCCATAGATCTTTCCATTGACCGTCATCTGGTTGTCGCGATAGGTCGGCGCGATCTTCTGCAACTCCGCGCGGAAACCGTATTTGTCGACGTATTTATCCAGCTGCTCCAGCGCGCCGGCTTGCACCAGGTCGGGCATCCACGCAGGGATCACGTTGAGCGCGTCATACGAGCCGGTGCCCGCGCGATATTCCTGCATGATCTTGGTGAACATTTCCGCGGTCGGCACCTCGACCACCTTGACCTTGCAGCCGGTCTCTTTCTCCCACAGCGGGCCGGAGAAGTTGAGCGGATCCAGCGACTGCAGACCCGCTTCCCAGACGATCGTGATGGTCTTGCCCGCGCAGATTTTTTTGGCGGCGTCGGCCGCAGTCTTGGCCGCGCTCTGCGCATGAGTGACACCGGAAGCAAGTGTCAGTAAGGCGAAAAGCACGCCCACATGCCAAGCTGCGCGGCGCACGCCCGTAAAGCGGTTCTTCATGGTGTCTCCTCGTTGGGTCAGTCTTGTCGACCTCTTGAACCGGGCGCTCTTTGTGGCGACGAGCGCTCTGGAACTGATCGATTGTGTTTTCGTCCGCCCGTGAGTGTCAAGGCGAACGCGCCTGAGCGCTGCAGCAGCGCGCGCGCGCATGCATCAAAGCGGTGCCGCTAGCGCCGATACGGGACGGGAGCCGCCGGTGGCCGACTCGGCGCGGCAGTGGTTTCTTGCTTCAACCTGTCTCGGATTGCGAACGAATTCACCGATTCAAGCGGGAATGCGGCGCGCACCCCAGGCGAGCAGCAGCCCGCCGATTACGACCACGCCCAGCGCCCAACTGAGCGAGAGCGAGTGCGCAATCCCTCCAACCAGCGGCGGGCCGACGACAAAACCGAGGTAGCCGACGGATGAAACCGTGGCGATCGCGGCAGCGGGCGCGACACCAGGCACTTTAGTCGCGCCGATGAACAGGATGGGCACCACGTTGGCGAAACCGATGCCGACGAGTGCGAAACCCGCCAGCGCAACAATTGGATCGCGCACGAGCAGCGCCGTCGCCATGGCGGCGGCCGCCAGTGCGCCGCTCGCAGCCATCAGACGCTGCGCGCTCATGTGGGCACGCAGCGTGTCGCCGACAAAACGGGTCGCCGCCATCGCGGCGGAAAAACTCGCGTAGCCGAGTGCAGCCAGCGCCGGCGGCGCTGCCGTTTCGGTCTGCATGTACAGCACGCTCCAGTCGTACATGGCACCTTCAGCGAGCAGGCCCACTGCCGCCAGCACGCCCATCACTGCAAGAGCGCCGCGCGGCAGGCTGTTGGTCGACCGGTGTTCGGGATCCTTGGGGTGCACCGGCAGCATGAATACGCTTGCGGCAGCAACGAGCATCGCCAGGACCGCACCGAGGCCGGCCAGTTGCAGCGCGGGTGGCACGTCGGCGGCGATCAAAAGCGCGCCTACACCGGCACCCACCATGCCGCCCACGCTGTACATGCCGTGGAAATTGCTCATTACGCGCTTGCCGCTCTGCGCTTCCAGTACCGTGCCTTCGGCATTGATCGATACGTCGAACAACCCGTTCGCGCCGCCGAACGCCAGCATCAGCGGGATCAGCGCGAACATGGAGTTCACGTTGACGACCAGGGCCAGTGCGGCGCAGATCACCAGCCCGGCGAGCAGCACCACCAGCCGCGCGCCCAGCGCCGCGACGATCTTGCCGGCCCACGTCAGGCACAGGACCGCTCCTACTGCGATCGCCAGCAGCACCATCGAGAGTCCGCTCTCGCTGAGCCCGTAGTGGGCTTTCACCGCGGGGATGTGCACGCCCCAGATGCCGGCGCTGAAGCCGAGCGCGGAAAACTGCGCGCGCGTGGCCCAGCGCGCCGCGCGCAGTCGGGCACCTGCGTTGACGCTCAATTCGGGCGCGCTGTTCACGGCGCGGACACGCGGCCAGCGTGCAGTAGGAAGGGCGACTCGATAGCGACGCTGCGGAGGGAGGAGGCTGCGGCGGAGTTCATGCGGGCTCGGGCAATCGACCGGCTGGTCGGACCGGCACAATTGTGCTTGAATCGGCATGTTTCGGCAAATATCGGAGAAACCATGAGGCAATCCGCGGCGCCGCGCGCAGCGTCGACGCCGCCACGTTTTGCGCAGGAGCGGCAGCAGGAAATCGCCCAGGCCTTGCGTGCGAACGGACGGGTCGAAGTGGCGGCACTGGCGGCGCACTACGACGTGTCGGAGGACACCATCCGGCGCGACCTGCGGCTGCTGGCGGATCACGGCCTAGTGCAAAAGACCCACGGCGGCGCGGTCGCCTTGCACACAACCGTCATACCTGCCGCTGAACGCGCCGGCGTGCGCGCCACCATCAAGCGCGCCATCGCACGCGCGGCGGCTGCGCACGTGCAACCCCACCAGACGTTGTTCATCGACGGCGGCACGACTACGCTCGCGCTCGCGCAATTGCTGCGTGCCGCGGGCGCACCGCGGCCGCTGACTATAGTCACTACAGCGCTGGATGTAGCCAGCGCGCTGCTGGACGATCGTCAGGTGAAACTCGTGCTCGCCGGCGGCGCGTGGGTGCCGGAGTCGCGCATCTTCGAAGGACCGCAAGCGGTCGCAACGCTGCATGCGCACCGGGCCGATATCGTTTTCCTGGGTGCCTGCGCCTTGCATCGCCGCGTGGGCCTTACCTCCCAGGAGGCGGGCGATATGGCGCTCAAGCGCGCGATGATCGACGGCGCTGCGCAACGAATCGTGCTCACCGACGCCAGCAAACTCGATACCGTAGCGCCGCACGCAGTATGCGCGCTGGCCGAGATTGACCGTGTCATTTGCGACGCGGCGCCGAGTTGGCTGCGCAAACAAGTGACGACCGAGGTCGTCTGAGTGCGCCTTGCATGCCAGGTTCGACTACATCGACGAATGTAGTCGGCGCTGCAACATTTTGGCGGCATGCCTGACCTGCCCGTCCACAAGGCATCGAAATCCCGGGACAACCGGGCTATAACCGCGACTCGCCCAGCGTCCGCGGCCGCGACGCGGAGCAGGCGGAGCCCTGAACATGTCAGACCAGAACGGCAAGAACAAACCAAGCGCTGATTGGTGGCGCGGGGCAGTGATCTACCAGATCTATCCGCGCAGCTTTGCCGACAGTAATGGTGACGGCATCGGCGATCTGGCGGGGATCACGGCCAAGCTCGACTACGTCGCACGACTCGGCGTCGATGGCGTCTGGCTGTCGCCGTTTTTCACCTCGCCGATGAAGGACTTCGGCTACGACATCTCCGATTACCGTGATGTCGACCCGATGTTCGGCTCGCTGCAGGATTTCGATCAACTGCTGCGGCGCGCGCACGAGCTCGGTTTGAAGGTGGTGATCGATCAGGTGTACAGCCACACGTCCGATCAGCACCGCTGGTTCAAGGAAAGCCGGACCGACCGCGACAATCCGAAGGCGGATTGGTATGTCTGGGCGCAGCCCAAGCTTGATGGCACGCCGCCGAACAACTGGCTCTCGGTCTTCGGCGGTTCGGCCTGGCAATGGGATACGCGGCGGCGGCAGTACTACCTGCACAACTTTCTAAGCAGCCAGCCCGATCTGAACCTTCACAACGACGAGGTTCAGGATCAGCTTCTCGCGGCAGGAAAGTTCTGGCTCGATCGTGGGGTCGACGGCTTTCGCATGGACGCCGTGAATTTCTGTTTCCATGACCGGCAGCTGCGCGACAACCCGCCGTGGGGCGACCGGCCGCGCACCGCCAGCGCGCAGCCACTGGCCAACCCGTACGCCTTCCAGCAGCACTGCTACGACAAGACACAGCCGGAGAACATCGCGTTCCTCGGGCGCCTGCGTGCGTTGCTCGACGAATATCCGGCCAAGACCAGCGTTGGCGAGATCGACTCCGACGACTCTTTTGCGACCATGGCGGAATACACGCGCGGCAGCGATCGCTTGCACATGGCCTACGCATTCAGCCTGCTGACCAAAACCTTCAGCGCGCAGCACATTCGCACCACGGTGGAAACCCTCGAGGCGAGCATCGGTGATGGCTGGCCTTGCTGGTCGCTGGGCAACCACGATGTCACGCGGGTCCTCACGCGTTGGGGCGGCGCGAACGCACCTGCGGCATTTGCCAAGGTTTTGGTCGCGCTCCTCGGAAGCCTGCGCGGCACGATCTGCATCTATCAGGGTGAAGAACTTGCCTTGCCCGAGGCCGACGTTCCATTCGAACTGTTGCAGGATCCCTTCGGCATCACGTTCTGGCCGGAAATCAAGGGTCGTGATGGTTGTCGCACGCCGATGCCCTGGACCGCGAACGGCAAGTTCGCAGGTTTTTCCGGCGCAGCCGCCTGGCTGCCGATTGCCGACCAACACCGCGAGCGCGCCGTGGACGTGCAGGAGAAATCCGCCGAGTCGGCCTTGAACAGCTACCGCCGGTTTCTCGCATGGCGCCGTCAACATCCGGCCTTGCAGCAGGGAAACATCCAGTTCATCGACGCGCCCGAGAACGGCCTGGCGCTCGTGCGCGAGCACGCAAAGGAAAAAATCATCGCTGCCTTCAACCTGTCGCCGCAGGCCTTTGCCGTATCTGTTCCGCACGGGTGGCAGGTTTCGCCGCTGTCGGGGCATGGGTTCATGGAGGCACGAGCAGGAGCACAGATACAACTTCCCGCATACGGAGCATTCTTTGGCACCGTGAAACGGTAGGCACTGGAGACATGCATGGCCAACGTCGAAATGAAACAAGTAAAGAAGGCCTTTGGTGATGTACAGATCATTCGTGGCGTCGATCTGCACATCGAAAGCGGCGAGTTCGTCGTTTTCGTCGGCCCGTCGGGCTGCGGCAAGTCAACCCTGCTGCGCATGATTGCCGGTCTCGAGGACATTACCTCGGGCGACCTGATGATCGACGGCGTGCGCGCCAACGGCCTGGCGCCGGCAAAGCGCCGCGTCGGGATGGTGTTCCAGTCCTATGCGTTGTACCCGCACATGTCGGTGTACGAGAACATGGCGTTCGGCCTCACGCTTGCCAAGGAGGACAAGGACGAAATCAAGACGCGCGTGATGCGGGCGGCGGAGATTCTGCAGTTGGATCAGCTGCTGGAGCGCAAGCCGAAGGAGCTCTCCGGCGGTCAGCGCCAGCGCGTCGCGATCGGGCGCGCGATCGTGCGCAAGCCGAAGGTGTTCCTGTTCGACGAGCCACTGTCGAATCTGGACGCGTCCTTGCGCGTGCAGATGCGCATCGAAATCGCGAAACTCCACTCCAGCATGCAAGCAACCATGGTCTACGTCACGCACGATCAGGTCGAGGCGATGACGCTGGCCGACAAGATCGTGGTGCTCAACAAGGGCAACGTCGAACAGGTCGGCGCCCCGCTGGAGCTGTATCACCATCCGCGCAACGTGTTTGTCGCGGGTTTCATCGGTTCGCCGAAGAT
>DASQAE010000409.1:0-7903 GCA_035635915.1 Burkholderiaceae bacterium
TGCGGGAACTCGTGCCCCGAGTGGGGCGAATCGAGCACCAGCGGAAAGCGGGGTGCGCGTGGTCCGTCAATGCGCAGGACGGTGGCGCTCATGCCAGCGCGCGGCTATTCGGCATGGTGGTAGACGGCTTCGATGTTGTTGCCATCGGGGTCGATAGCGAATGCCCCGTAGTAGTTGGCGTGATACTGCGGGCGCAGCCCCGCAGCACCATTGTCCTTGCCACCCGCGGCCAGTGCGGCAGTGTGAAAGCGCCGCACTTGTTCGCGGTCCGCCGCCGCAAATGCGAGGTGAACGCCCGTCTGCGGGGCTCCCAAGGCGCCGAACCAGAACTGCGGCTTGCCGTCGCGCCCCATCATCGCCCATCCCTCGCCTTGCGCCAGGATGACGATGCCGAGCGGCGCCAGCGCTTGCACATAAAACGCCTTGCTGACAGCAAAGTCGCGCACGTTGTAGCCGATGTGGTCGAGGATCATCGGATCTCCTTGTGGTAGCGGGGGCGTGGACCACACGCTGCCAGGACGCCCGGCGAGCATACGCGCGGCGTGCGTCGCGGCCGCCCTTCAAGTGAGCAACAGGGTTGCGACACCCAAGGCCACAAAAAGTGCCGCCGCGATCCAGCGCATCACCCGCAGGTTGACGCGCTGGGCCAGCACGTCGCCGAGCCAGACCGCCGGAACGTTCGCGATCATCATTCCCAGCGTGGTGCCGGCGACGACCGCCACCAGCGAGTCAAAACGGGCCGCAAGGGCGATCGTCGCGAGCTGGGTCTTGTCGCCCATTTCGACGAAAAAAAAGGCGATCAACGTGGTGAGGAAAACGCTGCGGCTCGAATATTCGCGCGCGGCATCGAGCTTGTCCGGCTTGAGCGCCCACAGGCCGAACACAAAGAAGGACAGCGCGACGATCCAGCGCAACACCTGCGGCGCAAGCAACGTCGCCAGCCACGCGCCCACCCACCCGGCAAGGAAATGGTTGGCCAGTGTCGCCGCGAAAATGCCAAGCACGATTGCACCCTTGCGCTTGAGGCGGGCGGCGAGCACGAACGCCAGCAGCTGCGTCTTGTCGCCCATCTCGGCGAGCGCGACCAGCGCGGTCGAAAGGAGGAATGTTTCCAAGCGTGAACAACCGGCGCGGACCCGCGCCGAGGAAGAGGGATCGCGGCCCCGTCAGGAGGCCGATTCCTCCATCTGCGATTGCAGGTAGTTTTGCAGCCCCACCGTGTCGATCAGATCGATCTGGGTTTCGAGCCAGTCGATGTGTTCTTCGGTGTCCTCGAGGATCTTTTCGAACAACTCGCGCGAGACGTAGTCGCCGGCCTGCTCGCAGCGCGCGACGGCGGCCTTGACCGCTGCATGTGTGCCTTGTTCGAGAGTCAGGTCGAGGCGCAGGATCTCCGGCACATCTTCGCCCACCGCGATCTTGCCGAGATCCTGCAGGTTGGGCAGCCCCTCCAGGAAAAGCACGCGCTCGATGATGCGATCGGCGTGCTTCATCTCGCCGATCGACTCTTTGTAGACCTTTTCGCCGAGCCGATTGAGACCCCAGTTCTTCAGCATGCGCGCATGCAGGAAGTACTGGTTGACGGCCGTGAGTTCGTTTTTCAGTTGCGCATTCAACAGCGCAATGATTTGTGGGTCGCCTTGCATGTCCGTCCACCGGTTGCGGTGGCCGCAACCCTAACCCGGTCGTGCAGGGCTAGCAAGCCGCGACACTTCACGTATGTGAGGCGGCGGCGACGCTTCTTCGATGAGGATTTCCTGCGCCATCTCGCGGCAACAACCGCAACCCGTACCTACGCCAAGACACGCGGCAAGGTGATCAAGGCTGCACGCTCCCTCGCGTACCGCTTCCTTGATCTGCCGGTCGCTGACCGCGGCACAGATACAGACGTACATCCCTTGCGCTCCTGCTCCTGTCGGCATCCAACGACGCCACAGGATGCATTTTAGATGAGAATCAGTTGCATTTGCAAGCGCATATCATTCGCGATTAATCACGTTTTTGGCTCCTTTTCGGCTGCCCGTCGCCTTCTGTTGGGATGCCTGGCGCCGGTTACCTGCGATCAGCATCCCGTTGGGCGGGTCAAAACGGCAGCCCGTGCGGCTGATATCTCCAGGGCCCTTCAGCCGACCGCCCGGCCGCATCTAACCTGTCGGTCCAAGTGTTTGCAAAGGGTCGATCATGCGTGGTTCGTTGGCTGCCCTGTTTGCCTGCTCACTCGCCGCCGGATGCGGAGGTAGTGGAACGCCGCCCGGCGGCTCCATCAATCCGCCCGGTCCGCCGCCCGCCACGCTCAACTTCTCGATGCGGTTTTTTGGCACCGGCACCGGCGACATCGATCGCGTAAAGATTCCACTGCTTAATGCCAACGGCACCACGCGCCTGGTCAACGTCGGCGCGACCGACTTCACGCTCGAGTTCTGGATCAAGGGCACCAAGCTCGACAACCCGACGATCCAATGCACCACCGGGCAAATCGGGAAGGACGCCTGGGCGAACGGCGCGGTCGTGCTCGATCGCGATGTGCTGGGCGACGGGGACTTCGGCGACTTCGGCGTCGGCCTGTTCGGCGGCCGGCTGGCGTTTGGCGTCACACGCAGCAGCGGCGGGCAGACGGTCTGCGGCCAACGCGACGTGCTCGACAGCAACTGGCACCACGTGGCGCTCACGCACCAGCGCGCCACCGGCGAGCTGAAGATCTTCGTCGACGGTGCCCAGGACGCATCAGCGCTCGACCCGACTGCAAGCGGCGACGTCAGCTACAACCCGGCGCATCTGAATCCGGACGCCAACGATCCATTCCTGGTCCTCGGTGCCAATAAGCACGATCCCGCTCCTCCGCTCGCCTTCAAAGGTTTGATCGACGAATTGCGGGTTTCGACGATGCTGCGCTACACCGCAACGTTCACGCGTCCGAGCGGTTCATTCGTCGCGGACGGCAACACCGCAGCGCTCTACCACTTCGATGAATCCAGCGGCACCGACATTGTCGACGCCTCGAACGGCAACGCGAGCCCGGGTGTGCTGATCCCCGCCGCCAGCGGCGCCGCGAGCCATCGTTCCACGGATACGCCTTTCTGACATGCCACCGTCGCCGCCCCCGTCTCACGCGTAACCGGCCTTGCGCTCGTCGCGACCTGCGCAATGAACCAGGCGCGGAGCCTGGCAAACGCAACGACGAACTGAACTGGATGCAGGCGCTGTATCAACAGTTCGCGGGCCCCAGCAGCCGATAGGATTGGGCAACTCGGCGCTGGTTCCACCACGCACCGCCGCGAGACTGGATATGGGGAGCAATTGCGGTTAAATCCTTGCGTTCATTAATGCATCCGGTCGATTTCGGCCCATGCAGTCGCGCTTAAGCTTCGAGTTTCGCGCCGTTTCTCTTTTCGACGACCGAGCCCGGTCCACTTCACAACACCCTTACTCAAAGTGCTTGGCCTTCCGTTCCTTCACGAGCTGACACCCAACGTGATCGCCGCCCTGGTGGGCGCCGGCGCTACGCTCGTGGCAGCGCTCATCAACCTGCGCGTCGCGTGGCGGCGCGAGGTGCTGGACCGGCTGAACAAACGGTCACCCAAGGCGCGACGCGGGTTGCTGGCCGCAATCACGATCCTGGTCGTCGCGTCGGGTGTCGGCGGGTACGCCGCCGCGCTCTACCTCATGCAGAACGATCAGCAATCGACGCGCGCGATGCGGGTCGAGATGCGCCAGCGCATCGCGGAAATCAAGGAGGCGACATCCCGCCTCGAGCAGACCCGCGTGGGCGACCGGGCGTCGATCGAGACCGAGGTGCGCCTGCGCGAGGAGCGGCGCCGCGGCGGCGAGGGCGTGGCCGCGACCACCCGTATTGGTCCCTGCCGCGCGCGTGTTTTGAGCGGCACCGGCGATGCCGCCGAAGCCGCGCCGTGCAAGGAAACCGAATTTGCACCTGTCGGCGTATGCGTGTCCGTGCCCGCGGCCGCGTCGGTGTACGAAGTAACACCATATCTTCGTGCTGAAGGCGACGGCGCACCTTGGGAGGAGCGCCGCGCGGCGTTGGGTGCAACGGTCGGCAGCGTGCAGTTGGCTGCGCATCAGGTCGAACGGCCGGACTCGGCGACACTGAAAAACATCTGCATCGACGTCTGGTCGCTGGATCGCCAGCATGCGGTCGACGCGCGTGTGGTCGTGCGTTACCTCTTGCCGGACCGCCCCGACACGACCGGCTCTGTGCAAGAGCCGCTGCGCGCCGCCTCGACCCGCCCCTGATTTGTCAACGCGCTGCGGGCTATCCTGCGTGGCTCAACACCACGCCAGGGAGCCCGAGTTGAGCGCGACCGCACGAATCCCACGCCTGTACTGGGAGGATTTTCCCGCTGGCAGTGTGCGCGAGTTTGGCAACAAGACCGTCACGCGCGACGCAATCATCGCGTTCGCGCGCGAGTTCGATCCACAACCTTTCCACGTCGACGAAGAAGCGGGCAGGAACTCGCTCTTCGGCAGCTTGTGCGCCAGTGGATGGCACACCTGCTGCCTGGCCATGCGCATGATGTGTGACGAGTATCTGCTCGAGTCGGCCAGCCTCGGCTCGCCGGGCCTCGAGAATCTGAAGTGGATGAAGCCGGTTTACCCAGGTGACACGCTGCGCGTGCGCTTGCAGGTGCTCGAAGCGCGACTGATGGCGAGCAAGCCTCATGTGGGATTGGTGCGTTCGCGCTGGGAAGTGCTGAACCAGCGCGCGGAAACCGTCTTGACGATGGAAGGTTGGGGCATGTTCGCGCGTCGCCCGGACAACGCAACTCCTGGCTCCTGACGGACCCCGACCTGCCCGCTGCGGCGGGCTTATTGCAGCAAGAATCGGATGGCGGCGCGCCGCGCAGGTTGCGACCATGAGAGCGTAACGTGAGCGGAGAAACCCGATGACCTTCAAAGCTGTCGCACTCGCTCCCGAGCAATTTGTTTCCTGGGCCCGGCTCACCGACGATGAACTGGAGTCGCGCAGCGCGCGGCGGCGCGTCGCCGATCGTCAGCCCGGTTTTCCCTGCCGCGTGAGTCTGCAAGACGCCGCACCTGGCGACCGCCTCATTCTGCTGCCATATGAACATCACGCAGTCGATTCGCCGTACCGCGCTGCCGGTCCGATCTACGTGCGCGAGAACGCGCAACGCTGGCAAGAGCCGCTCGACGTCGTACCGCCGGTACTGCGCACCCGACTGTTATCGGTGCGCGCGTATGACGTCCGCGGGATGATCGAGGATGCGGATGTGGTTCAAGGAGAAGCGCTGGAGGAACGCATCGAGTCGATGTTTGCCAACACGGCGATCGACTACGTGCACGTTCACTTCGCGCGCCATGGCTGTTACGCGTGCCGCATCGAGCGCGCGTAGCACCTTACTGATTCGCCAGGCCAAACCAGCTGCGAATGCGCTCGCCAAAGCGGCGCAATGCGGCCTCGAAACGCGCGCTGAAGCGCGACGGAAACTCGGCGCCCGAGTCGAGCGCGCCGGAGGTCAGCGCCTGACCCATGAAATCGCCGACGACATGCAGCGCGTTGTTCGCGCCCTGGCCCCAGTAATCGCTGCGCAGCGTGACCCGTGCGTCGTTGAAACCGACCCACGCTCCCATGACGAGCTGTGGATGCATCAACATGAACCAGCCATCGGTGTTGTTCTGCGTGGTTCCGGTTTTGCCCGCCACATCGGCACGAATGCCGTACACCTCGCGAATGGCGCGGCCGGTTCCACGATCGACCGCGCCGCGCAGCATGTCGATCAGATGCACCGCGAGTTCGGGTTCCATCACGCGCTCGGGGCCGGAGCCGCGCGCCTCGCCCGTGTCGGCCAACTTATCCGATGCCCTTGAGGCCGACGCAGACCGCCGCGGTTCGAGATCGGCGATCAACGCACCGCCGGCATCAGTGACCCGCGTCACCAGAACCGGCGGGTGATATTCACCTTGCGCAGCGATGGTTGCGTACGCGCTTGCCATCTCGAGCAGGGTAACGGGGCTGGTGCCGAGCGCGAGCGAAGGCACCGGGTCCAGCGGACTTTCACGCACGCCAGCTCGCTGCGCGAACTGCACCACCTTGCGCGGTCCGAGTTCCTCCATCACTTGCGCGGTCACGGTGTTGCGCGAATAAACCAGTCCATCCTCGAAGCTGAGCGTACGGCCGGTCGGGCCGCCCATGTCGGCCGGTCGCCAGACGGTGCCATTCGCCAATTTGATCGCAACCGGTTTGTCCTGGAACTCGCGCTGCGCGTCGAAACCCGCTTCGAGTGCCGCACCGTAGACAAAAGGCTTGAAGGTCGAGCCCGGCTGACGCCGCGCTTGAACCACGTGATCGAAGCGATCCAACCCGAAGTCGCGGCTCCCGACCCAAGCGCGCACCTTGCCGGTTGCCGGGTCGAGGGCGATGAAGCCTGCTTCGAGCCGAGTCTTGCGCGCGCGCAGTGCTTGCATGAACGTCCCATCGGCACTCAGCCGCGCGAATGCGGCAGCCGGGTCGAGCGGCTTCGCGCTCGCGGGATCGGTCAGGCGCGCGAACTCCGGCGATTCGCGCACGAACGTTTCGACGAGGTCCGGCCGCGACGCCCAGAAGTAGCGAAACGGCTCGGTCTTGCGATGTGCTTGCTGGTACGCGTCGAGTCGAGTGGAAAGCACCTTCTTGCTGGTCGTGCCCCATTCCACGTCTGCCACCGCCTGCAGCGCATCGAGTTGGCGCGCCACGGCCTGATTGGCACGCTGCTGCAGCTTGACGTCGAGCGTCGAGTACACCACCAGGCCATCGGCATAAACGTTGTAGCCGCGTTCACCGGCCCAGTCGATCAGCCAGCGGCGCACCGCCTCGGCGAAATGCGGCGCGGGGCCGAGATCGAGATCCTGGCGGGCGAACTCCAGCTTCAGCGGCCGGTCGCGCAGCCGGGTGTAGGACGCGCGCTCGAGTTTTCCATGCTTGAGCATCTGCGCCAGCACCACGTTGCGTCGCTCGCGCGCGCGCTCTGGATAAAGCACCGGGTTGTAGGCCGAGGTGCCCTTGAGCATGCCGACCAGCGTCGCGCCTTCGAGCACGTTGAGTTCGGTGGCGGGCTTGTCGAAGTACGTGCGCGCGGCCATTTCGATGCCGATCGCGTTGTAGTGGAACGAAACCGTGTTGAAGTAGCTTTCGAGGATTTCCCGCTTCGAGTACGCGCGTTCGAGCTTGATCGCGGTAATCATCTCCTTGAGCTTGCGATTGACGGTCAGCGCGCGCCCGATCTCCTCCGGGAAATAATTGCGCGCGAGTTGTTGCGTGATCGTCGACCCGCCCTGGCGCTCACCCACCAGCGTGTGGCCGACGGCCGACAGGCTGCGCACCCAGTCGACCCCTTTGTGCTCCCAGAAACGATGGTCTTCAGTGACGATCAACGCATCGACCACGTGCCGCGGCACCTGCTCGAGCTTGACCCATTCGCGATTGGTACGGCGGAATGTCGTCAGCACCGAACCGTCGGCGGCCAGCAGGACGCTCGGCCGTTCGTCCCGCCCTTTGAGAACTCCTTCGACGGGTGGCGTGAACGGAATCAGCACCAGCGCGTAAAGCGGTATTGCAACAACGATTACCGCCAGCGCGACAATTGCGCCGAGGCCAACCCCGCGCAACAAGGCTCGCACTTGTTCGCCGTTAGTCATTGGCCGCCAGCCGTACGAAGTCACGCTTGGCCGCGTTCACGCGGGCCAGGTACAGCGCGGCGTCGTGATCGCCGCAACGTTCGCCGGCGCCAAGCCGGAAGCCGCGCCGCGCATACGCTTCCGCCGCGCCGGCGCCGCAAAGGTGGATCAGCGCAGCAAGATCCTGCTTCTGCTGCAGCGACGCGTTGCGGATGCGCTGGTGCGCCAGCACCCGGCCTACGCCGCGGTCGAGCAGCACCGCGGTCAGCTCGAC
>DASQAE010000410.1:0-1888 GCA_035635915.1 Burkholderiaceae bacterium
ACACGCGCCGCCGTCGAGAATCAAATCGATCTTTCCGGCCGGCGCTTCGCCGAGATCGGCACGTACATGCGCCGCGGTCGTGGGGCTGATGCGGCCAAACGAATTTGCACTGGGTGCCGCCAGCGCGGCGGTTGGATCAGCGCGCCGATCGCACCACGCGCCAAGCAGCGCGCGCGCCCAGGGGTGCGCCGGGCAGCGCAAGCCGACCGTGTCCTGCCCTCCCGTCAATCCATCATGAGCCCGCGGTGCGCGCGCCAGCACCAGCGTCAAGGGTCCGGGCCAGAACTGCTGCGTGAGCACGCGCGCTTGCGCCGGTACGGCGACCGCCCACGCTTCCAGCGCACCGGCACCCGCTACGTGCACGATGACCGGATGATCGTTCGGCCGGCCCTTGGCGGCAAAGATCGCGCGCACTGCCGCCGGCGAGTCCGCATCACCTGCAAGTCCATACACCGTTTCCGTCGGCACCGCGACCAGGCCGCCTGCAGCGAGCACGTTGATCGCACGGCCGATCGCGGCGCGATCGACGGGAAACGTCCCTTGGGTCATCGGAGTCAGTGCGCCGGCGCAATTCCGAGCAGGCGCGCCACCTCGTTGGCGCGCGACAGTGCAGCGTCGATGCTTCCGTTTATCGCCGTGACGTGGCCCATCTTGCGGCCCAGGCGTGCTTCGGCCTTGCCATACAGGTGCACCTTCGCGCCTGGCACGCGCAGCACGCCAGCCCAATCGGGCGCGCGCAGTTGGCCATGGTCGAACCAGGCGTCGCCCAGGATGTTGATCATCACCGCCGCTGCCATCTGCGCGGTCGAGCCTAACGGCAGCCCGGCAAGCACGCGCGCCTGCTGCTCGAACTGGCAGGTGACGCACGCGTCGATCGTGTAGTGGCCGCTGTTGTGCGGCCGTGGCGCAATTTCATTGACGATCAGCCGGCCGTCGGCCCCTTCCAGCACGAAGAACTCGACGCACAGCACGCCGACGTACGACAACGCGTCGGCGATGCGCGTTGCATAGTGGCGCGCCTGACGCTCAAGCTCGGGTGCGATGCGCGCGGGCGCCACGCTCACGGCAAGAATGCCGTTGCGATGTTCGTTTTCCGCGATCGGAAACGTGGCACTGTCGCCATCGGCACCGCGTGCCACGACGCACGAGATCTCCTGGCGTAACTTGAGCGCTTTTTCCAGGACGCAGGTCAAGCCGTTCATGCGGCTCCACGCCGCGCGCGCCGCGTCGGCGCTTGCGACATGCGCCTGTCCCTTGCCGTCGTAACCCAGGCGGGCCGTCTTCAGGATGGCGGGAAAAAGCTGCGGGTCGACGCTGCGAAAATCATCGATGCGCGTGATGACGGCGTGCGGCGCAACCGGAATGTGCTGCGAAGCGATGAAACGTTTTTCCAGCGCACGATCCTGCGCCACCGCGACGGACTCCGGTGCCGGCGCCACGCGCACGCGCTGGGTAAGGCGCGACAGCGCAGCGGCCGGCACGTTCTCGAACTCGGTCGTTACCGCGCGGCAGCGAGCCGCCAGCCGATCGAGCGCAGCGGCATCGTCATAGGCGGCTACGATCTGCTCGTCAGCCGCTTGCCCGGCGGGTGAGTCGGCCGTGGGTTCGAGCACGCAGACGCGAAACCCGAGCGCTTGCGCCGCATGCGTGAACATGCGGCCGAGTTGGCCACCGCCCATCAGTCCAAGCCACTCGCCCGGATCGATCCTGTTCACCATGATCGCGTGGACTCGCTCTGTAGCAACCGCACCGGCCCGCTCATTCAGAGTGGCAGCGACATGTTGCGCGCCTTTTCCGTCTGCGTGGCACGAAACTGCGCCAGCTTCATCGCGAGATCGGTATCTTCGGTCGCCAGCATCGCCACGACAAAAAGCCCGGCATTGGCAGC
>DASQAE010000411.1:0-5396 GCA_035635915.1 Burkholderiaceae bacterium
CCTCGGACGCGAGCGGGACCCCGAGCGGGCGGATCACGTCCTCGTTCCAGCACCGGGCGTCGCGGACGTTATCCGCCATGGACCGGCCGTTGACCGTCGGCGCGTCGCCGTGCAGGAGCGGCAGCAGCTCCCGCATGACGACGGGCAGGCCGCCCGCGTAGAAGAAGTCCTCCATCAGGTACTTGCCCGACGGGCGCAGGTTGGCAAGCACCGGCGTGCGGCGTGCCAACTCGTCGAAACGATCGAGCGAAAGCGCATAGGCGGCGCGCCGAGCGAGCGCAATCAGGTGCACCAGCGCATTGGTCGAGCCACCGAGCGCGAGCACCGTCGTCACCGCGTTGTCGAACGCTGCCGGCGTGAGGATTGATGAAGGTTTCAGGTCCTCCCACACGAGCGCGACGCTGCGCTTGCCGGTGAGGGTCGCCATCTGTGCGTGGCGCGAATCGGGCGCCGGGATCGATGCGGCGCCGGCAAGCGTGAGGCCAAGGGCTTCGATGGCGCTGGTCATGGTCGAAGCCGTGCCCATCGTCATGCAATGCCCAGGCGAGCGCGCGATACCGTCCTCGACGTCCTGCCAGTCGTCTTCCGTTATGCGCCCCGCGCGCAACTCGGCCCAGTATTTCCAGGTATCGGATCCGCTGCCGAGATACCCGCCCTTGTAATCACCGCGCAGCATTGGTCCGGCCGGCATGAAGATCGTCGGCAGGTCCATGGCGATTGCGCCCATCACCAGGGCAGGCGTGGTTTTGTCGCAGCCGCCCATGAGCACGCATCCATCGGCGGGATAGGATCGCAGCAGTTCTTCCGTCTCCATCGCGAGCAGGTTGCGATAAAGCATCGTCGTCGGCTTCTGGAATGGCTCGGAAAGTGACATCGCCGGCATCTCGACGGGGAAACCGCCGGCCTGCCAGACTCCGCGCTTGACTTCCTCCACTCGCTGCTTGAAGTGCGAATGGCACGGATTGATGTCGCTCCAGGTGTTGATGATCGCGATCACGGGCTTGCCCGCGTAGTCGCTGCGATGAAATCCCATCTGCGCGGTGCGCGAGCGATGGCCAAACGCGCGCAGGTCCTTGACACCGTACCAGCGGTGGCTGCGCAGGTCTTCCGGGCGCTTCTTGACGCGGCTTGGATCGTTGTGGGCCATGGGGACTTGGCTCGGCCTTCGCTTATGCAGCCACGCGTTGTGTCCCGCGCGTCCGATCGAGGGCGAGCAGCTGCTTTGCTATCGGCGCGACGCGTGAACGTTGTGCCTCGTCCAGGCCGGTCAACAGCGGCAGCATCGGTCCCATGTCCGCGATTCCAGCCAGCGTTACCGCGTCATGCAAGACGCGGATGGGGCTCATTTCATCGCGCAGGTCTTCCAGCGCCATGTAGTCGGCCCGCACGCGTTGCGCCTCGTCGAAGCGGCCGGCCTTCAGCAGGCCGAGCATTTGCATCGAGCCGCGCGGGCCGACGCACACCGAACCCGACGTAAAACTCGACAGCTTGAAGTCGCGCACGTGCACGATGGCGGGACGCTCACCGATACCGCTCACGATTCGCTCGCGCGGCATGACACGCACGATTTCCGCCAGGTAGGAATCAAGCGCCGGATCCTTGCGTACGACGGCGTATTTGACCGCAACGATACGTCCTTCCTCGAACAGTTTGCCGAGCGCGTCAGGCTGCAGGTACGGATCGCTCTTGATATAGATGACTGCCGGTCTGCCCAGCGCGTCGGTGAAGCGGCGCACGCCCGAAACGATTCCCGCGCTCGTAAACGGGAATGACATCGGCAGCAGCATCGCAGTCGGAAACGCGCGCGCACGCAATAGAGCCGCCTGGTCGAGCATCTTGCCGTAGTCCGGGCCGACCGAAGGCAGGACCCAGGTGTCAGACCCCACCGCCTCGGCGAGAAAATCCACGACGGAGGCGTACTCGCTTACGGCGAGGTGATAGAAGTTGGCATTGCCGCCGTACATCACGCTGCGCACGCCTGCATCTTCCAAATGGCGGATCAACGCGCGGTTCGCAGCTTGATTCAAGGAGAAGTCGGCGTGCCGCGCGAGCGGCGGCACGGCGACTACGGAAGCTTGCAGGTCGACAGGAGTAACCGGTTCGGTTTTCACGCGCGCGTCCGAAGGGTGTAGTCAAGGGGAGTGGTTCACGCGGCAGCGCCGCGCTTGGCTTACAAGTGCGGGCAACGCATGACCGAAGTCTACATGTATGACAAGAGAGCGCCAACGCCGCTAACTTGTAACTGCGCCCCGCGTGCGCGGGATTGGAACCTCAAGGCGCCTTGCCCCGGGCAACGAGGCACAAGTAAAGGCGATCCGATCGCTGCGAACGGATTAGCCCTGCAACGCGGGGTGACCTTGCCGCTTATCGAAGCATGGCGTTTCAGCCGCTTCTCCTAGTCTGCGGGTCGAACGCACGTGGCTACCGGATGCACCAACCAGCACCGGCCCACTGCCAACCCGGATTCGATTCGCCGTTGCCTCGCTGTCGCCGTCTGCCGCACCTGCCGCCTCGCTGTAACTCCTCATGCATCTCCCCACACAGATCGCTCCTTTTTTTGGCCCGATGCAACTCATCGGATATCTCGCCTGCGGCGTTTCGCTCGCGGCGTTCTTCACGGCGTCCCATCGACGCTTCCTGATGGTCGGCGCGACCGGCGCAATGATCTGGGCCCTGCATTACACGCTGCTCGGTGAGCGTGTGGCGGCGGCGCTGTCGGCTATTTCCGGCGGACGCAACACGATTGCAACCCGGGTACACGGGCTGCGGCGTCCGCTGCGGATCGGACTGACGCTCGCGGTCTGCGCGCTGGTAGCGGTTCTCGCGTTGCTCGCCGGCTCCGGTCCACTCGCCGCGCTGCCGGCCTTCGCTTCGTGCCTGACCACGACCGCCAGTTTCTGGCTGGTCGGCCGTGCGTTTCGCCGTGCCTATCTCGTCTCCGACAGCTGCTGGCTTTTGTTCGGAGTGCTCGCAGGATCGACCGCTGGGTGGGTCGCGGCCATGATCTCGCTGTGCCTGAATCTCTGGACTATGCGGCGCGAACGCGAAGCAAATGCGGCGACCCAGCGCATCTAGACGGCCGCGGCGTTTGAACAAATCGCGCGCTTGACACTCAAATATGAAAGTGGAATCGTGGATGCAAGATGAGCCGGCGCGTTGTTTTTGCTGTGATATTGGTTTCGATGGCGACCCTGCCATTGGCGGCGGGCGCCACGTTGTACAAGTGGGTGGACGAACAAGGCGTCGTCAACTACGGTGATACGCCACCGGCCGGCGCAACAAAGACCACGCAACTCGACGAAGCAACGAGTTCGCTCAGTGTATTTCCGGGATTGTCGAAGGAAGAACTGGCGCAGCTGAACGCACGCGCTGAGAAGGCGCGGGCCGACCGGCTGGAACGCGAGCTTGCAGAATTGCGCGCCCGTCCTGCTGCGCCGCCGGCGCCGGTGTACGACACGCAGCAACTTGCCTACGCGCCGGCGTATTTCCCACTGGTAGTGACGCGACGTATTCCGCCCCGGCAGGTGCACTTGCCGGTGCATGGCGCACCGGTGCAGAAGACGCCGCCCTTCCGCAGCATGAAACTCGAGCGCTAGCCGCTCTTCTCCTTCGTCTTCTCGCGCTCCTTCTCCCGTGCGGCGGCCCGCCGCGACTCGTTTTCCTTCCAATCCGTAAAGCCGATCCGGCGCGCGGCCTTGGGCGGCTCCGCTGTCAGTTCGCGAATCGCCAACACCAGGTTTTCGATTGTTTCGTCATGCTCGTGCAGTTGCACCGTCGCTTGCATCAGCCGCTTCTCAAATGCGGCGAGCTTCAGCGCCAGATCCTTGTGCGAGACCGCGAGCGCGCGCGCCTTGACGAATGCACGCACGACGTGCACGCCCATCGCCACTGCCTGGCTCGAGTTCAGAACGTTGGCAGCCTGGATCGCGCCGTGCTCGGTGAACGCGAACGGAAGAACCGGCGAAAACTTCAGGCGCGCAAGATGCCCCTCCAGGGCGATGAGCTTCTCTTTTTCCGCACGCGTCAGGCGAAACATGAAGTCGTCGGGAAAACGCGCCGCGTTGCGTTTTGCGGCCTGGTTAAGGGCGCGCGTCGAAACGCCGTACAGCTCGGCCAGATCGGCGTCGATCATCACGCGCTGCCCGCGAATCGTCAGGATGCGGTGTGCGAGCGCGACTGAAGCGGCAACGGGAGTGGTCTTGGCCATGAGTCAAGGTGATCACGAACTGTGATCACCCTGACCAAGGATATCGCGCGCGCTAAGCGCGCTCTACTGCCCCATCGCCGGCACCAGCGCCGCTTCGCCGCCCGGCGGGCGACGCAGGTGACTCTCGGCGAGCGCCGCCACGGCGCGCTGCACGTCGAGCGGCGCGGCGCCCTTGGATTCCAGTGCCGCGCCCACCGCGAACGCGTCAGCGAAAAAGACACGCACTTCGTCGCGCAAGGCAAGCGTAAAACCGGTCCAGCGCAACAGACGCCCAAGGCGCGCGTTGGCACCGAAGCGTTGCTGCAGCTCGCGCTTGGCGGCGAAATACGCTTCGACTTGTGCACGCGAAAGGTCCGGACTCCAGATCGCCACTTCGCGCGCGGAGCGCAGCAACTGGCCTGCGAGGATGAGGCGACGCGCGCGAATCTGCAGCCAGTCGAGAGCGGTAACGAGCGACGCGTTCTCGCGCATCCGTGCACCAACGATGGCGGGCGCTCCGGCGGCCTGCAAGCCAAGCGCAACGAACTCGGTGCAATAAAAGGCGCTCGCATCACCGGCGTCGAAGTACTGATCAAATGGCGTGCCGCGTGCATGATGCATACGCGCGAAGTCGACCAGCGCTGCGGTGTCGACTTCAGGCGCAGGCGCGTAGAACCCGACGACACGCTTGCCGCGCATGAAACGCGTGAGCGCTACACGCCGTACACCACCCCCGACAACCGCGGTCGGGCGCACGCCGGGAATCGGCCACACGGTGCCGGTGGCGTCGTACACGTACGGCGCTCCGTCTTCGATCGCCAGAATTCCGGCGTGCACCCATGGCGCGAAGTCTTCCGTGAAGAGGCTGAAAAAAAGGCTCATCGCATCGCCGGTTTCACTGACGACGATTTGGCCTGACGCCAGCGGCAGCGCGCTTGGGTCGAAACGACGTTCCTGTTGGGGCGCGCCCGCGCGCAGTTCGATCGTTGCAGGTGCGCCTGGCGCGGAACCGAATCGAGGAGCATCGGCGTCGTCGAGCGCCAACTCGCCGGCAACACGCGCAGGAAGCGTGACGCATGCTGCAAGCAGGCACGCTCCCAGAAGCGCGACCAGGCCCGTGCGCTGAGACACGATGCCCGCCTACGTCAGCGGCTAGCGCCCGGCGCCGTGTAGGTGCCGGAATCGTTCTTGTCGTCCTTGCACGGAAAGT
>DASQAE010000412.1:0-9392 GCA_035635915.1 Burkholderiaceae bacterium
TTCCACATCAGGCCACCGATATACGGATCAGGACCGGCCCAGTTGTGCGGCTTCATGACCGGCATCGACGTCGCCGATCCCTTCGGCGGTTCGCCGACGGGGCATTTCGATGAGCTCGAGAGGCGCGCGGTCGATCTTGACACGCTCGCGAACAGCGCATGCATCGTATTCGTCGATTCGAACGAGCGCTTCAAGGATTTTGGCAGCGCGCACCAATCCCGCTCAACATGGTGCACTGACGCCTTCGGCGTGAACGATTGTTCGCGCCGGCCTCTTAGTCGAAACAAAAGACAAGACCTGGCCCATCGGCGCAATGCGCCGCCGCGACGCACTGGCACAATTGCCGCATGAGCGCGACGATTGCAGGTCCGGACGGCAAGTTGCGGTGTCGCTGGTGTGCAGTGGCGCCGGAGTTTCTGCCCTATCACGACAACGAGTGGGGCTTTCCGGTCAGCGATGATCATCGTTTGTTCGAGAAATTGAGTCTGGAGGGTTTTCAATCCGGACTGAGCTGGCGCACGATTCTTGCCAAGCGCGTGAACTTCCGGGCTGCTTTCCATGATTTCGATTTCGACCGGATCGCGCGCTTCACCCAGCTCGATCTGAATCGGCTGCTCAAAGACGTTGGGATCGTTCGCCACCGCGGCAAGATCGAAGCAGTTATCAACAACGCCCGCAAGGCGCGGGAGATCGTCAAACGCGAAGGTTCGCTGGCGGCCTTCCTGTGGCGTTATGAACCCGGCGCAAAGCGGCGCGGGGAGCCGCAGACCGCCTCGACCTCGGCCGAATCAATCGCCTTGTCCAAGGACCTGAAAAAGCTCGGTTGGAAATTCGTTGGACCTACCACCGTCTATGCGTTCATGCAGGCAATGGGGTTGGTCAATGATCATGCCGCGGATTGCGTGATCCGCAGCAAGGTCGAGCGCGCTCGCAAGCGTTTCAGTCGGCCGAAGTAAGGGACTGGGCCGCAAGCGCGAGACCGGAACCACTACGGGATCCAACGGCGCGCAAGCGACGTGCACTTTCATCTCGCTCTGCTCCATCGCGGCGCACGCGGAAAAGGACCCCACGGCGGTGCGCAGGTCGTTACGTTCAGTTCTTGCGCTTTTCGATGGTGAGATCGAGCTCAAGTTGCGTGCCCAGGCGCTGCTTGTGAAGCTCGAATCCTGATTACGCGAAGCAGAGCACCTCGCCCTTGCCATCGACCGCAAGGTCGCCGACGAATCGCTGCGGTGAACGCGCCGCAAGGCCTTCGAAGGGTCCGCCACAGGCAGCGATCTGCCGTGCCAAAAGGCGCCAGAAGACCATGAAGTCGTGCGTGGTTGCGACAAAGGTCGGCGTGAGCTGCGGCTGAACCTGGGCCAGCAGTAGCGTGCCGCGCCGCATTCCGAACGCAGGATGTGCGCCGAGTGCACCGCCGATCGCGATCGTGCCTGCAACCAGTCGCGACGCGGCGAAGTCGCCGGCGTTACCGAGCACCGCGAGCAATCCACGCCGCATGCGGTCACCCAGCCGCTCGCCTGCGTTGCCTTTGACGATCAGTTCGCCGCCGCGCATGCCGTCCATGCTGCCGGGTAGTGCCGCGGCCGCGAAATCTCCGACATTGCCTTCGACGGTCACCCGCCCGCCGGCCATTTCACAGCCAACGAACATGCCTGCGTCGCCGCAGTGAATCTCGCCGCTCGTCATCAATGCACCGAGGTAGTCGCCGGCGATGCCCTCCAGCTCGACATGTCCGCCGTCCATGGCCCAGCCGATGCGATCGAAACGCGCCAGATCGCCGATCAGGCGCAATGTCGGTGCATGTTCCCTGTGCTCGCTCACCTTGATCGCAAACAATTCGCCGAGTGCAAGCCGTTCGTTGCCATGCCAGATCGTCTGCTGCGCGATCGATTCGGCATTCAGAGGTGCCAGCGCTGCAGGCGTGATGCCGCGCATGTCGACGCGCAACTTCGGTGCCGCTTTGAGCACGATCTCGATCACTGCTCGGTCCTGGCAAGTTCATGCAGGTGGAAGTGATAGGGTCCCAGCTTGCCGCCGTAATTGCCGGCCGAGATGCGCGCGACGCCGGCTTCGATACCCCGCTGCGTGACCGCGTTCATTCCCGCCCACATCGCCGCGGCAACGTCGGATTCGGCCAGGCCGTCGATCACGATCTCGAGCACCGCGCGAATTTCCGGCGTCAGCGCGCTCGAGCCGATGACCGAGGTCAGCGCCGGGCAGTACGCGTCGTTGGTCGATGCGGGCAACGCCGAATACTTGCTGCCGACCTTGGAGCCCGAGCGCACCACGCCGCCGGGGAACGGCATGATGATGTTGGGCAGGTGCTGCATCGCTGCCACGGCGGCGGATGCGGCGTCGAGAGCGGCACCGACGTCGTGCGCGAGCAGCAGCAGATTGCCGCCGCCCACCGCCTTGATCACCGGGGTGGTTTCCTGGCACACGAATTCACCGTCCATCACCGGCACGCGCCAGTAGCGCACGTCGCCGATCTTCTTCGAGATCTGCCAGCCGTCACCGAAGAAGCGCAGGTTCTTGCCGAGCGGGATCGGCTCGCCTTCGTCGAGACCGGCAAAGATGGCGGTGGTCGGACACGTGAGCACGCATTGGCCGACGCGACGCTCGACCTGCTTCGCAAGTTCCTTGCCGGAGACTGCGAACATCAGCACCGAGACGCCGGGACGGCCGTCCGGCGTCGCTGTGGGTTCAAGATCGGCTTCGATGCCGGCCTCGCACCCGCACGCGATGACCGACGTTGCGAACCCGGTCATCGAAACCGCGGCGTGGCGCGCCCACGTCGGATCGTGCGCGGTGATGATGAGGCGCGTGGCCTTCATCGGGAAGGCTTCGGCGAACGTGTCGTCGATGGCAACGCCGTTAACCAGCATCGCGCGCCTCCGGCGGGCGGCATTCGGCGGGCAACAAACGTCCGCCGCGATTGCAACAGTCGCACAACTCGTCCTTGCCGATCGTCGCATGACGAAATGCGAGCGCGAGGTACTTGTCGCTGTAGTCCTCGAGCTCGCGCTCGATCGAGCGGTCGTAGTCCGGTGTGACAAAGTGCACGCCGCCGGTGGGCGTGGCGGTGATCCTGCCGTCGCGCGCGACCAACTCGCCGTCCTTGAACACGCACAGCGGCGAAGCGAACATCGCTTCGCGATTCGGTTCGTCGCGATAGATGGCGATGTCCGCAGCCGCGCCGACGCCGAGGTGACCGCGATCCTTCAGGCCGAGCAGACGCGCAGGTGCCGCGCGCGTGAGGATGGCGATTTCGTACAGCGACAACTCGCGTTTGATCTGCCCCAGCTCAGCCTGGGCAGCGACATCCGGATGCAGCTTGGCCAGTTGTTCGGCCCGGAACGAGCGGTCCATCAGCAGCCGGATCAGGTGCGGGTAGCTGGTGAACGGCCCGCCGTTGGGGTGATCGGTCGTGAGCACGATGCGCCACGGATCGTCGACCAGCAAAAACAGTTCGAGGCCGATTGCCCATTGCAACGCGTTGACGTAACTCTCCTCGCGATAGCGGAACGGCACCACGCCGCACCCTGCATCGCACTCGATGTCGGCGGCGACCCACTTGCGTGGATTCGCGAGTTCGCTGTTGGCGACCTGGCGCATCGTGTCGCCCGAGGCCGTCACGGTCTGGCCGAAGATGATCTGGCCGACGTCGACGCTGATGTTGCGGTTGGCATTGACCGCTTGTGCCAGGGTGCGCGCGGCCGAGGAGAATTTTTTCGGACCTTCGGTGCCGTAGCTGTGGAACTGGATGTGCGTCAGATGGCCCGGCAATCCACCCAATGCGTCGATGGTTGCGAGCGTGGACGCGATGTTGCCTGCGACGCCGAGGTTGCTCGAATGGATGTGGAGCGGATGCGGCACGCCAAGCTCGGTCAAGGCACGCGCAAGCGTGTGCAGAACGCTGCGCGGGGTGACACCGTAGTGCACGTGCTCTTCGTCGACGTCGAGCGCGCGCTGGTTGAACTTGAACGCCGAGATGCCGCCGGGATTGACCACCTTCACACCGAGCGCCTTGCTCGCATTGATGGTCCAGCCGACGTAGTCGCGGATGCGCTCGAACGGCGTGTGCTCCGCCAGCATTCGCAGCAACAGATCGTCGTTGCCGAGCATGACGTACGCGCCGTGATCGATGATCGGCGTATCGCCCATTTCGAAGTGCGCCTGGCGCGCGTTCGACGGCAGCATCGCAGGCTCGAATGCAGCCGTGTAGCCCATCTCGGCATAACGATATCCGGCGCACAGCGTTCCCGGCGCGCAACGGCCACAGGATGCGAGCTCGAGTTCGTTCGTCGGCGGCGGCGCACCGCGGTGATCCTCCGGCATCAGCATGCGCGCGAGGTTGACCTTGCCGCCGCCGATATGCGAATGCAGGTCGATTCCGCCTGCCAGCACGATCGATCCGTGCGCATCGATTTCGTGATCGACGGGCATGCCGGCGGGGAAGGGCGCGACGATGCGTCCATCGCGCACGCAGATCTCGCGCGCCACGTCGTTTTCGTTGTTGATGGGATCGAACACGCGCCCACCGCGGATGCGCAAGGTGGTCATACGGCTTCCTCACGCAGGCGCCTCAACCGCGCATCGATGCTTTCGACCACTTGCGCGACCGTGGGCAGGCCATCGTCGCGCATCTTCGCGAGCGGAACGACTACGACACCGTCGAGGCGGAACAGATGGCCCGATGCGCCGATGCCGGGCGTGGCAACCGGAATGAAGATGCGTGCCGACGAACTCCGAATCGCGTGCGCGGGATGTGCGAGCACGATCGTCGGCAGCGCCGCCAAAACGTTGTCGGCGGCGGGTGTGTGATCGGGACCGAAGCTCGCGATCCACAGCAATGCATCGACCGCACGATCGGCGAGCAGGTGATCGCTCGCGTACCGAACCGGCTCGTGCATCAACCCGCTTGCGTGCACGCCGGTGCGCAACGGCAGGCCGCTGAGCCAGGTCAGCGTCTGGTTGGCCGCTAGTCCACCGTCATTGCCGGCGAGCGCGAGTCCGCCGGCGCGCGTGGTGCGGTTGATCGTCTTGGCGAGCTGGTTGATCGACTCGACCAGCAGTGAAGCATGTGCACCCGGCAACCGGCCCGGTTCCCAGACGAGAACCACGTATTTCGCGGCGAGCATTCGCTGCGCGAGTTCGCGCAACGCGCCCGATGCTTCGACCGGGCGGCGCTTGCACAGCGCGTTCAGGGTCGCGAGTGTCGCGTAAGCATCGCCAGACCAAGGCACGCTGCGCGTTGTGACCGACTTGATACCCGTGCTCGACGGATCGACCGCGGCGCCGATGAAGACGATCTCGCGCAGGAGCGACACCGCATCGCCAGCCCCGCAGCGACGATAGAACTCGGGATAGTCGTGCGAGGGTTGGGTGCCGATCACCACCATGAGGTCGGCGCGATTGCGAATCTCTGCGAGCGTGGTCTGCAACAGGCCGCGATCCTGCAGCGTGCGCAAGCCGGGCAACAAGCCGTTGCTGTTGGCGTGATCGAGGATCGCGTGACACGAATTCGCCAAGGCGTACAGCGCGCGCGTTCCGGCGATATCGGTGGCCAGACCACCGAACAATGGCTGATGCGCGCTGGCGAGCACACCTGCGGCGGCATCGATCGCAGCGTCGAGGGTGGCTGCCTTTCGGTCGACGGTCGGGCGTGCGCCGGCATTGCCTGCATCGAAGTGGGCGAGGGCACGAATCGCGCGCGGGCAGTCGCTGCCGCGCAGCTGCGGTGCCCCGTTCGCGGCGAAATCGAGCGCGAAGCGGTCGCACAACAACGCGCAAAACGGGCAGGTCCAGGGGTTCATCGGGCAGGAGTGTGCAAGCGACGTGCCATTGTCAGGCGCTGAGGTGGCTCGGCCCCCACCCTGACCCTCCCCCGCAAGCGGAGGAGGGAACGACTCCCGCCCCTGCGAAGCGGGGGAGGGTTGAGGTGGGGGCCGCAAGCAACAAGCTGCCTCCGTCACGAGCGAACCTGGAACAGTCTGTCACCGCGGCTGCCGCATCGGTGGGATCGCCAGGGCGTGGATTGCTGACGCGACCAGCCATGCCGCAGCGCCCGCTTCCTGTGCGGTCTGCAGGTCGCTCGCGTTGCGCACGCCGCCAGCGCCGATCAGTTCTCGCCCCCCGGCCCGCTCCCGTACGGCAGCCAGCGTCGTCAGGTCGGGCCCGGTCCCAGCGCCGACACGATCGAGCGTCATCACGATCACGCGGCTTGGCCAGCAGTCATCGCGCAACCAGCAGCCGGCAGGATCCATCGGTTGGCCGCCGCGCTGGTCGAGTGACAACAGCACGTCGATGCGGCCACGCAGCAGCGTGAGTTCGGCGCTGCTGACAAGCGACTCGCTGCCGAAGACCGGCTCGATCCGACCGGCGCCGATGAACGCTGCCGCATCACTCACATGGGCAAAACCGGCGTCGAGCCAGAGCGCGCAGCCCGGAATGGCGCGCGCTATGCGGGCCACAGCGTCGTGCTGCACGGCGCCACCGCGTATGGCATCGAGGTCGGCGATGTAAAGCGTATCGGCGGCGCAATAGTTGGCGAGCGCAATAGCAATGTCGGCGGGATCGTGTCCCTTGCAGAGTCGCGAGACGATGGGGCGGTATCTTTCGCGTTCGCCGCGTACGGCGCGCACCACCGCACCGCTCGCGAGATCGATAACAGGAACAAGTTTCACGGCACGCGAAGCGAGATGGCGAACAGCGTCTTTGTCTACGAATACCTGAGCGGAGGCGGAGTGCCGGACGATGAGGCCGGCGATCCCGCCACAGAGCATCTCCTGGCCCAGGGCCGTTCGATGCGCGACGCGATTGTCGCCGACCTTGTGCAGATCGACGAGGTCGAGGTCACCTGCGCCACGGTCGATGACGATTGCCCTGTGGTGGCGCCGCAACTGCGCTACGTGGCGCCCGACCAGGGCCAGCCCGCCCGCGATTTCGTACGCGCAATGGCGCGAGCGCACGACCTGGTCTGGGTGGTCGCGCCCGAGAGTGACGCCGTGCTCGCGACGCTCGCCGCGGCCGTGCCGCCGGAGCAGTGGATCGGGTGTGACCGCGGGGCGATTGCGCTCACGTCGAGCAAGTCGTTGACCGCACGCCATCTTGCGCAGTCGAACATCGCTGCGACTCACCCATGGCACCCGGGCGAGCCCACTGAGTCGGAGCGCTGGGTCGTCAAGCCTGACGACGGCGCCGGCACCTGCGCGACGCGGCAGTTCTCCTCGTTCGAGGCAGCCGAACGCGAGCTGCGACGGCGCGCGGAGCACGGCAAGGTGGCGGTCCTCGAGCCGTGGGTCGAGGGCGCGGCGCTCAGTGTCTCGATGTTATGCGGCGCACTCGGGGCCGAGCTGCTGTCGATCAACCACCAGCACATCGACGTCGACGAGCGTGGCGATGTGTCATATCGCGGCGTGGACATCGATGTGGTCGATCGCACCAATCCGCTCGGGCGACAGATCGAGAAGGTGGCATTACAGGTTGCGCGCGCGGTGCCGGGGTTGCGCGGATTCGTCGGTTTTGATCTCGTCGCAGCGCCGCAAGGCCCGGTTGTCATCGAGGTGAATCCGCGCCTGACCTGCGCATATGTGGGACTGTCACGCCGATTGGCGCGCAACCTGGCACGCGACGTGTTAGCGATGTTCCGGGTCGAAGGTGTGCAGCGCAAGAGTCACGTCCCGTTTTGATCAGATGAGCACGGCGGAAAGGATCATCGGCTGGGACGTCGGAGGGGCCCACCTGAAGGCGGCGCTGGTCGAGCGCGGCGCGGTGGCCGACGTGATGCAGGTGCCCTGCACGCTATGGCAGGGCATCGAAGCGATCGACGCCGCCGTGGCCTCCGTGTATGCGCGCTGGCCGCAGGCGCGCGAGGCAAGCCACGCCGTGACGATGACCGGCGAGATGGTCGATCTGTTTCCCGATCGTGAAGCGGGCGTGATTGCACTGGTGCCACGCCTTGCGCAGATGCTGGGCGACGGCGTGCGATTTTTTACGGAAGCGGCGTGGCTGGATGCAATCGAAGCAAAACGTGAGTGGCCGCGCGTGGCATCGGCCAACTGGCTCGCCTCTGCGGCGTGGGTGGCCAGCCGGATCGACGAGGCATTGCTGATCGATATCGGCTCAACAACGACCGATGTGATTCCGCTCCGGCGCGGCAGCGTGGCCGCGCGCGGCAAGAACGACGCGGAGCGGCTGGAAACGCGCGAGCTCGTCTACCAGGGCGTAGTGCGCACGCCGTTGTGCGCGCTCGCGCAGCGCGTGCGCTTTCGCGGCCTTGAATGCAACGTGATGAACGAATGGTTCGCCACCAGTGCCGACGTGTATCGGCTGACCAATGAGCTCGATGCCGGTTACGACCAGCACGACACTGCTGACCATCGCAGCAAGGATCGCGCGGCGACGTGCGCGAGACTCGCGCGGATGATCGGGCGGGATGCGCGCGATGCGGACGAGAGCGATTGGCTCGACCTGGCGCGCACGTTTCGCAGCGCGCAGTTGCGTCTGATCGAAGAGAACGTTGCACAAGTGCTGGCGGCGAGCACGTTGTCGGTCGATGCACCGGTAGTGGCCGCTGGCTGCGGCGACTTCCTTGTGCGCGAGATCGCCGACCGGCTAGGGCGGCGCTGCATCGAGTTCGATCGGCTGCTCAAAACAACCGGGGCAGCCGCGCGTTGGGCACGCGTGTGCGCGCCGAGCGCCGCAGTGGCACTGCTGCTTTTGAATCAGCGCGAAGCGCAAGCGACGAGGCTCGCATGTGGATCGTGAAGCTCGGCGGCAGCCTCGGCCGCGATCCGGTGCTCAAGGAGTGGCTGGAGACGCTGGTCGAACTCGGCAGCGGCCGCGTGGTGATCGTGCCGGGCGGCGGCGGGTTCGCAGACGAGGTGCGCGAGCAACAAGAGTTATGGCGCTTCGACGACCTGGCCGCGCACAACATGGCCGTGCTGGCGATGGCACAGATGGCAATCATGATGCAGGGCATCTGTCCCACGCTCGCGCTCGCCACCAGCGACTCGGATCTGCGCCGCGCCGTGCAGCAGGCGCGTGTGCCGGTTTGGTTGCCGTTCGAAGTGCTGCGTGAGCATCGCGACACGCTGACCAACTGGGGCGTGACCTCGGACAGCCTCGCGGCGTGGCTGGCGAACCGGCTCAATGCCGAGGGGCTGGTGCTGGTGAAGGCGTGCGCGATCGAACCGTCGATGGACGTGGCTCGAAGTGCGGCCGCGGGAATCGTCGACCACGAATTCGCCCGCTTCACGCGTGACGCCGCTTATGCGGTGACGCTGCTCAACTGCGCGGAACTGCCGCGCGTGCGCGGGCTTTTGCTCAGTGGTGGCGCGACGGCCTGAGCCCCGCCCGCCGCACGCTTGATCAGCCGCGGCGCTTCA
>DASQAE010000413.1:0-2327 GCA_035635915.1 Burkholderiaceae bacterium
CGCACGCCGCGACCACCTGCGCCACCTCGCTTGCGTCGCCCGGTCGAACCACCGCCTGGGCCGAACCCTGATAGCGCTTGCGCCAGTCGATCAGATAGGGTGCGATCGCGTCCGCCTCGACCAGTACGTGGTCGCTACCGACGATGGCGCTCAGAGTGGCGACCAGATTCATGCGCTCGTGTCCCGTCGACGTTGCGCGCTCGCCGCCCGCTTGAGCGGCCTGAGGTAGACCACCGTCGAGATGTAGAAGATTCCGCCGCAGACAAGTTCGAGCAAGGCGCACCAGCGCGCGGGGGCAGGTTCGAACAGGCGCACCGCTCCTTCGGCGAAATAAAACGGCGCGAGCAGCAGCGCCCATTGCAGCGCGCGCACTTCGGCAAGCCACACACGATGTGCGAGCAGAAGCAGCGGCAACGCTTTGAGAATCATCCACGAGCCGCCCGGCCGCAGCGGCGCAAGCCAGGCTTCCCACGCGAAACAAAGGATCGTCAGCCCGAGCCAGCTCATTCGCGCACACAGGGCGGCACGCTGCTGCATCAATGTCGCCAGCGTGTAGCTCATGCTGCGACCTGTAATGCGACTCGCGCCAGGCGCTTGCCCAAAGCAACGGCAAGCCGCTTCTCCGCTTCGGTCAGGGGCGCTAACGCCGCATCGCGCGCCAGGTGACTTGCACCGTAGGGCGTGCCGCCGCTCTCGGTCTCGTAAAGGTCGCGCTCCGTGTAGGGGAGGCCGACGATCAGCATGCCGTGATGGAGCAGCGGAAGCATCATCGAGATCAACGTGCTCTCCTGCCCACCGTGCAGCGTGCTCGTCGAGGTGAACACCGCCGCGGGTTTGCCCGCCAGTCCGCCCGAGTGCCAGATGCTTCCAGTCTCGTCGAGGAAATGCTTCAGGGGTGCCGCCATGTTGCCGAAGCGCGTCGGCGAACCCAGTGCCAGCCCGCCACATTCAAGCAAGTCGCGCAATTCGACGTAGGGGCTTCCGGAAGGTGGTATCGGCGGCGCCGCAACCTCGATCGCCGGCGCGACCGACGGCACGGTGCGCAGTCGCGCTTGCGCGCCGGGGACCGCGTCGATGCCGCTCGCGACAAGGTCGGCCAATCGGCGCGTGGCACCATTGCGGCTGTAGTAGAGAACCAGGATGTCCATAGCATGCGACGACGTCTGTCGCGATTGTATTGACCCGACATGGCAACCCCGTCCGCGACGTCCGACGCGCGCTGGTACGTGCGCCTGGGCGCGCAAGCGCCGCGTTTTCGCCAGGTGCTTGCGCGTGTCGGCCCGTGGGTGGATCACGCTCGCGACGTGCTGGCGTTTGCAGGCCGGCGCGCGCGCGCCGTGCGCCTGTCGGAAGTGGCTGGCAGTCTGACCTTCACAACCGTGTTGTCGCTGGTGCCGCTGCTCGCGGTGGCGCTCGCAGTCTTTTCCGCCTTTCCGCTGTTTGCGGAGTACCGCAGCGCGCTCGAAAAAACCCTGGTCACGAGTTTGCTGCCCGAGCAGATCTCGAACGTGATCCTGCGGTACCTGCAGGAGTTTTCGGCCCAGGCCACGCGGCTCACGGCGTTTGGTCTCGCCTTTCTCGTGGTCGCAGCGTTGCTGATGATCCTCACGGTCGACCGGGTTCTGAACGACATCTGGCAGGTACGCCAGCGGCGACCGCTAGCGCAGCGCGTTCTGATCTACTGGGCCCTGCTCACAGTGGGACCCCTGCTCTTCGGTGGATCTCTGGCGCTCACTTCGTTCCTCGCCACGTTGTCGGGCAGGGTCGTGCAACAGTTACCGCCGGCACTGCACCAGTTGCTCGATTTTGTCCCGCTCGCGGTGGGTGGATTCGGGTTCGCCGCAATGTACGTTTTCGTCCCCAACCGCCCGGTGCGCTGGCGCGATGCGCTCGTGGGCGGTTTTATCGCCTCGGCTCTTTCCGAAGCTGCAAAAACCGTGTTCACGAGTTACATCTCGCGCGGCACGTATCAGTCGATATACGGCGCGTTCGCGACCCTGCCCGTGTTCCTGCTGTGGGTCTACATATCCTGGTGGGTGACGCTGTTCGGCGCCGCGATCGCTGCCACGCTGCCGATGCTGCGTTTGACCCGCTTCGCCGATGAGGCGCGCCCCGGCAATCGATTCATCACGGCCGTCGCGCTGCTGCTTGCGCTCTACGAGGCGCAGCTGAGCGGCAAGAACGGCGGGCGCATGTCGACCAAGGCACTTGCGTTGCACGTGCGCACGTTTCCGGAGCAGGTGGAGCGGCTGCTGCTCGACCTCGAGGCGCTCGAATACGTTTCGCAACTCGACGGCCGCCACAGCGGCGAATGGCTGCTGACTGCG
>DASQAE010000414.1:0-3370 GCA_035635915.1 Burkholderiaceae bacterium
GGGTACTCGTCGTTGAGCGCGTTGCGCGGTGAAGCCGCCGCCGCGGAGTCCACGCTTACGGTGGCCGACGTCGATGCAACGCTTGCAGGAATCGCAGCGACATCGGGCAAAGGTTCAGCGAACGAACGGGCGACGCGCCTGCGCGCGCTCTTCGCTCGCGCCACCAAGGATGAGCAGGACTTTCTCGTGCGCCTTTTGGTCGGCGAGTTGCGCCAGGGCGCGCTCGAAGGCGTGATGATCGATGCCGTTGCTGCAGCGGCAGGTCTTGCTGCAGCGACCGTCCGCCGCGCGGCGATGTTTGCAGGCGATCTCGCGGTTGTCGCGCACGCCGCGTTGACGCAAGGCGCTGCCGGGCTCGATCGATTCTCGATCGAGTTGTATCGGCCGGTACAACCGATGCTCGCGCAAACAGCGGTCGACGTCACCGATGCATTGGAGCGCCTGGGCACCGCGTCGTTCGAATGGAAGGTCGACGGCGCGCGCGTTCAGGTTCACAAGAGCGGTGCGCAGGTGCGTGTCTTCACGCGCAGTCTCAACGAGGTCACGGCGGCGGTGCCGGAGATCGTTGAGCTCGTACAAGCGCTGCCTGCGCACGAGCTGATCCTGGACGGCGAGACGATCGCGATCGGCAAAGGCGGCAGGCCGCAGCCGTTCCAGGTCACGATGCGGCGGTTTGGACGCAAGCTCGACGTGGATCGCCTGCGCGCGGAGCTGCCGCTCGCGGCGTATTTCTTCGACTGCCTGCGGCACGACGCGGATGCGCTGATCGATCGACCGGCGCAGGAGCGTTTCGCGGCGCTAAGCGAAGCGCTGCCCGCCACGCTTGTGGTTCCACGCATCGTCACCAGCGATGCGACCGAGGCGCAGGCTTTTTACGCCGAGGCGCTGGCACGCGGCCACGAGGGTGTGATGGCAAAAGCGCTCGACGCGCCGTACGAAGCCGGCAGCCGTGGAGCGAGTTGGCTCAAGATCAAACGCGCACACACGCTCGACCTGGTCGTGCTTGCAGTGGAATGGGGCAGCGGTCGCCGGCGCGGCTGGCTCTCGAACCTGCATCTCGGCGCGCGCGACCCGGTAAACGGCGGTTTTGTGATGCTCGGCAAGACGTTCAAGGGGCTCACGGACGAACTGCTCGAATGGCAGACACGCGAGCTGCTGGCGCGCGAAGTGACGCGCGATGAATACACCGTCCACGTACGACCGGAACTGGTGGTCGAAATCGCATTCAACGACTTGCAAGCCAGTCCCCGATATCCCGGCGGGCTGGCCTTGCGCTTCGCACGCGTGAAAGGCTATCGCAGCGACAAGTCGGCAGGCGCGGCCGACACCATCGATACGGTGCGCGCGATCTACGCCGAGCAGATCGCAAAAGCTACCGAGTGACTGCGGCGCGCTGGCGCGCCATAGCTTTCCGGAGGTCGCCGCCCCGGTCTGGTGGAACCGGAGGTGCAGTCGGGTCCTGTCTCTTGCGCGCACCGCAGCGGTCGCCGTCAGGCAGCTGAAAGAATGCGCGAACGACACGTGATGCGCCCTTCAGTTTCCGGCGAGGTGGCCGACTAATTAGACATCCACCGAGTGCCCGCATGTCCCATCTTCTTCGCGTACTTGCCCGGGTCGCGACCGGCAGTCTGATCCTCGCGAACACAGGATGCGCGACACTGACCGGCAGCAGCACTCAGACCATCGAAGTGACCACCGTTGATGCGCGCGATCGTGCGGTACGCGGCATGACCTGCACGCTGACGCACGGCCCGGGTAGCTACGTCGTCGATTCGCCCGCGGTTGACCTCGAGATCAAGCGCTCCTCGAGCGATCTCGAGATCGAATGCCGGCGCGGCTCGCAACTCGCACGCGGCACCGTCGTCCCGCGTGCCGAGAGTGCGATCGCGCATTCCTTCATCCCGGGCGGATCGATTGCGACGCTGGTCGACTATGCGACCGGCGCGATGTACACGTATCCCTCGCCATTGCGCCTGCGTATCGGCCAGCATCTGCGATTCGAAACCGGTAGCGAGGCACGCGCGACCGTGGTCGCGAACGTGGGCGATCCTCCGCCCGCGAGCGCAACTCCCGCGGGCAAAACGTCCTCGACCGCACCCGCTGCAAAGGCAACGCCCGTCAGCGCCCCGACGACATCGACGCGTACCACGACGCCGCAGCGTCGCGTCGATTCAACCGGCAGCGCGGCGACGCCGTAAGGGCGCGCGCTTACGCGGGCTCGAGCCGCAGCAGGCTGCCGTTCGGCTCGTCGGTGAGCAGATAGACAAATCCGTCCGGACCGATGCGCACGTCGCGAACACGCGGCAGCGAACCGTGCAGCATGAACTCGTCCTCCACGAACTTCTCGCCGTCGAGCCGGACCCGGATCACGCTCTGGCCGCGCAACGCACCGATCAGTGCGTCACCGCGCCAGCGCGGAAACTTGTCGCCGGTATAAAAAGCGAGTCCCGAGATGGCCGGTGACGGGACCCAGTACTTGACCGGCTGCATCAGACCCGGCTTCGCCGTTCCCTCGCCGATCTTGGTGCCGGTCACGTAGTTGACGCCGTACGTGATGATCGGCCAGCCATAGTTGGCACCGGCCTTGACGATGTTCAGTTCATCGCCGCCCTGCGGTCCATGCTCGATCGCCCACAACACGCCGGTCGCAGGGTGCAACGCTGCGCCCTGCACGTTGCGGTGGCCAAGCGAAAAAATCTCCGGGCGCGTTCCGACCTCGGCGACCCAGGGATTGTCGGGTGCGGGCCGCCCGTCTTCCGTAAGTCGCACGATCTTGCCGGCGATGTCGTCGCGTTTTTGCGCCCGTTCCTTGGTGCCGCGTTCGCCGAACGTCACATAAACGAAGCCCGCCCGATCGAACACGATGCGCGAGCCGAAGTGCATGCCCGAATCGTCCTTGGGCTCGAGCTTGAACAACGTCCGCACATCCGTCATGCGGTAGGCGCCGGGCGCCCCCTCGAGCTTGCCGCGCGCAAGTTCGGTACCGTTGCGACCGCGCACGTCGCGTTGCGCGTAGGTCCAATAAACCCAGCCGTTGCTCGCAAACTGCGGATGCAGCACTACATCAAGCAGGCCACCCTGGCCTTGTGGGTTGACACGCGGCAAACCGCGATCGGAACCGGGTCGAGTTTTCCGCCGCGGTCGATCACGCGCATGCGCCCGGGCCGTTCGGTGACGAGCATCCGGCCATCCGGCAGGAAGGCCAGCGCCCATGGATGCTCGAGTCCGGATAACACCGTGACGATGCGAACCTGGTGTTGCTTCGTCGCAATCACCTGCGCCGGGGCAAGCGTGGCGGCAAGCTGCAGCACGAGGCCGAGAATCAACAACCGCGAGCGGGCCATGGAAGTCCGTTTCAGATTCTCGCTTC
>DASQAE010000415.1:0-10261 GCA_035635915.1 Burkholderiaceae bacterium
GGGGCGCACATCGGCGCGTTAGCGATCCTGAACAAGAACGATCTGCCGGATCTCGCCGAGGCAAGTGCGTTCCTCGCTCAGCTTGCTGCACTCGGTCACACGACGCTCGCCATCTCGGCCAAGCTGGGTGCAGACCAGGCCAAAGGGGCGCTGCTGCCGTTCCTGCGCGATCGCAATACGCTGCTGGTCGGACAATCGGGCATGGGCAAGTCGACGCTGCTCAACCTGCTGGTGCCTGACGCGGGCGCGCGCACACAGGAATTGTCGCTGCGGCTGAATCTCGGCAAGCAGACCACGTCTTCGTCGCGCTGGTTCCGCCTTCCCGAGGGTGGTGGGCTCGTCGACTCACCCGGATTCCAGTCGTTCGGCCTGCGCCATCTTGACCAACGCGCGCTTGCGGCTGCATTGCCGGAGTTCGCGCGCGTAGCGGGTCAGTGCCGGTTCTTGGACTGCCAGCATCTCGAGGAACCGGATTGCGCGGTGCGCGCTGCCCTCGAGCGGCGCGAAGTCGATCCTGCGCGCTACGCGTTCTATCGCCAGCTGATGACGGAGCTGCGCGGATGAAGCTGCTGCGCCGATGCGATCACGTGCTGCAGGCCGCGCACTTTGCAAACGCGTTGCGCGCCGCCGGAATTCGCTGCGAGGTCAGGAACACCACGCTTGCGGGCGCGATCGGCGACATTCCGTGGCTCGAGTGCGCGCCGCAGGTGTGGATCCACGACACGCTCGATGAAGCGCGCGCGCAACAGCTGCTGCTGGATCTGGAGATTCGAACCGACGCGCCGGCGTGGCACTGCCCCGCCTGCAACGAAACGATCGAACCGCAGTTCGCCGCCTGCTGGAACTGCGGCGCGGTGCGCAGCGCGTAGTGGCGTATGTCTTTTTTCTAGCCGAACCAGGCCACGAGCGTCAGCAGCAATAGCAGCGCCAACCACAACACAAGCGTGCGCCACACCAATCCGACCACGGAACGAAGCGTGGCCATGCTGGGCTCGGCGAGCCCCGCCCCCTCGTTGCCGGCTTCGTCGAGGTAACGCGCCGCCTCGGTCCAATTCATCACGCGGGTACCAAGAGCTCCGCTGGCAGCGGCCAGAACCAACGTGCGCGTGTCCGGCCCGCCCGGACCTTCTTCAGCCGGCGCACGCGAGACGCGGCGCCAGCAATAGATCGTGCCTTCGAAGTCGCCGACGATCGCAAACCCGAGCGCGGTCAGGCGCGCGGGCAACCAATCGATCCACGCGAATGCGCGGCGCGCGAAATCACCGAAACGATCGGGCGGCAGGCCCTCCGGCGTCGGCCGGTTCCACGCCCGCGAGACGTATTCGGCAAGCCGGTACAAGATCGCGCCGACCGGCCCTGGGAGAAGCACGAACCAGAACAGGACGCCGAAGACGTGACGGTGCGAAAGCACCAGGCCGTGCTCGATCGCCTGCCGGATAAGTTCCGGTGCCTCCATTTCGCTCGCATCGAACGTCGGGTCGCGC
Organism: Burkholderiaceae bacterium; assembly: GCA_035635915.1. Classification (GTDB taxonomy): domain Bacteria; phylum Pseudomonadota; class Gammaproteobacteria; order Burkholderiales; family Burkholderiaceae_F; genus JAKANT01. Next base: position 1,485 of record DASQAE010000415.1, read on the forward strand.
GAGCGTTTCCACTCGGTCAACTGGCGCCGTGCCGCGACCAGATCGCCGCTGTTGAGCGCAGCCTGGATCTCGGTGACGTGATGGCTGAACTGGCGGAAACCAAGCGTGAAGTACAGCACCACAACGTTGAAGATCAGCGCCGCAATCCACGCGAAGGACAGCAGGAGGGCATGCACCAGACCAGCGACAAGTGCGCAACCCAGTACGAAAGCCACCCACGCATACAAGCCGTGGCGCCGCCGCCCGGCATTCAGGTTGCGCTCCGCGGTTTCCGCCAGCGACCACACCGCCATGTAGACCGGATTGCCGGATGGCATAGGGCGCGCCTGCTCCAGCAGCAAGGTAAGGACGAGTGCGATCCAGCTCACGACGCGGCCATCGAATGCGAAGTAAAGCGCTCGATTGTAGGCAAGCGTGTCGGGCGACTCATCGATCGCTAACTGCGAAGGAAGTGATAAAGATTGCGCAACATCGCGGCGGTGGCGCCCCAGATGAAATAGCGGCGCCGTCCGTGGAACGGCATCGCGTAGAACGTGCGACTCAAACCGCCGACCGCAACCACGCGCCGTTCGTGATTGGCCGGATCCATCAGAAAGGCCAGCGGCACCTCGAAGACTTCGGCCACTTCGAATTCGTCCAGGCGCAGCGTGAAATCGCGTTCGATCACGCCCACCACGGGTGTCACCTGATAACCGGTGGCCACGACATAGTCCGGCAACCTTCCGATCACCTCGACCGCATGGGGTGCAAGGCCGATCTCCTCATGAGTCTCGCGCAACGCAGTGTCGGTCGCCGATGCATCGCTTGCTTCCACGCGCCCGCCGGGAAAGCTGATCTGGCCCGCATGATCGTGCAGATGCGCCGTGCGCTGCGTGAGCAGGACCGTCAGCCCTTGAACCCGCTGCACCAGCGGAACCAGCACCGCAGCCGGACGCGGCGGCTGGTCCAACTGCGCCGGGCGCGCGTCCATCTCGAGCTCAGGCTTCCAGGCAGGCGGCGCTGCGAAGCGCTGGCGCAGCGCGGGCGCTGAAAGGCGCTGCGCATCGATCGCCGGCCCGCGCACGATCGGATCCTCGAACGCTGGATCCAGCGGCATAACTTCCGGATCGAACGACGGGCGACGCGGCCTGGGGGATCCTGTATCGCCCACGACACTCACCGCGCCGCTATCGTGACTATCGGCGCGCCGTCTCCGGCCTATTCCTCGGCGGCCTTGTTCTGGTGGTGGGCGAGCTTTTCGCGGATCCGCGCCGACTTGCCGGAACGATCGCGCAGGTAATAGAGCTTGGCGCGCCGCACGTCGCCGCGCCGTTTTACCTCGATCGACGCGATGGATGGCGAATAAAGCTGGAACGTACGCTCCACGCCCTCACCGCTGGAAATCTTGCGCACCACGAACGAGCTGTTGAGCCCGCGATTGCGCTTGCCGATCACCACGCCTTCGTAAGCCTGTACCCGCTTGCGCGTGCCTTCGACGACGTTGACGTTGACGACGACCGTGTCGCCGGGTGCGAAGTCGGGAATCGCCTTGTTCGCCGTCAGGCGGGCGACTTCTTCCTTTTCGAGCTGCTGGATCACGTCCACTTGATTCTCCTAAACCATCGTGCTGCGGCTTTTTTTTGGACCTGTGGCCGCACCAGAGGATGGGACATCTTCGTTTGCCGCACCTTGAACCGGCGCGGCTCCCTGCGCGTTGCCGCGCGCTTGCTGCAACATCAGATCCGGCCGCACCCGCGCAGTCGCCGCGAGACGTTGCGCGTGGCGCCAGCGGGCGATATCGGCATGGTGCCCCGAAAGCAGCACGTCGGGCACACCCTGCCCGCGCCATACCTCCGGGCGCGTGTAGTGCGGACCATCCAGCAGGCCATCCACGAACGACTCGTCGGCTGCCGATTCTTCTTTCAGCGCACCGGGAAGCTGGCGCACGATCGCGTCGATCAGCGCCATCGCTGCGACCTCGCCCCCGGACACCACGAAATCGCCGATCGAGATTTCTTCATCCACGCAAGTGTCGAGGAAACGCTGGTCGATGCCTTCGTAGCGCCCACACACGAGCACGATGCCGGCGGTGCCCGCGGCGAGTTCGCGCACGCGCTGGTCGGTGAGCGGTCTTCCGCTCGGAGTGAGCGCGATCACGTGTGTCGATACAAAACCGGCTGCGACCTGGGCAGAACGCCCGCTCGCCACCGCTTGCGCCAGAGGCTCCGCCAGCATCACCATGCCCGGACCCCCACCGAAGGGCCGATCGTCGACGGTGCGGTGACTGTCCGCGGTGAAGTCACGCGGGTTGATGGATGCGAACTGCCACAGGCCCTGCGCGAGCGCACGCCGCGTGATGCCGTGGCGAGTCACCGCCTCGAACATCTCCGGAAACAGCGTGATGGCATCGAACCGCAAAGCGCGCTCCCGTTTTCCGTCTTCACTCACCAATCTACTTCCCAGTCGACCCGGATCACACCCTTTTGCGTGTCGATCGCATCCACATACGCTTCGACCAGCGGTACCAGTAGTGGAGTCGCGCCCTGCCCCTCGCGACTTACTTCCAGTAGATCCTGCGCGCCGTTGTTGCGCAGGCCGGTCACCTTGCCAAGCTCGACACCAGCACGATTGATAACGCGAGCGCCGATCAGATCCACCCAGTAGAACTCGCCTTCGGCCGGCGCCGGGAAGTCGGCTCGTGCGACCGCCACCAGGGCCCCGCGCAGCGTTTCCGCCCTCTCCGGGTTCTCACAACCCGCCCACTTGGCGATTACTCCGCCCCCGTGGCGGCGAACGCCGCTGACCTCGAGCGCGATCACTTTGTCGCCTTGTTTCAGCCACCAGCGCCGCATCGCGCGCAGGACCGCTGCTTCAACGTCGTATGGCGCGATGCGCACCCAGCCCTTCAGGCCGTACGCGCCGCGCACTACACCCAGTTCGACCAGGTCGTCCGGCGGCGCTTCGGCGGCACCCGCAGTCGGCTCGAGCCGTGCAGCGGGCTTGCCGGGCGGCACGACCTGATCCGCTCGATGCCCTACGCCGGCGTCGAGGCGAATTCCTTGACCAGGCGGGCGACGGTCGGGCTCATCTGCGCGCCCACCCCCTGCCAATAGGTCAAGCGATCGACAGCGACGCGAAAGCGGGTTTCGCCTTCAGAGGACTTCGGGTTGTAAAAACCCACGCGTTCGATGAACCGGCCGTCGCGCGAGTTGCGCGAATCGGTCGCCACGATGTTGAAAAAAGGCCGCTTCTTGGCGCCGCCCCTGGCCAATCGAATGACAACCATCCGCAAGATCCCTCGTTCGAACCGTGTTCCACAGTCATTCAGTCCTGGCCAGATCCCTGGCCAGGCTGACACGCGTCATACCCCACCGCGGCGCCTCGGTTCTGTCGCAGGCGCGCGGGGAAAAGCCGGCGATTGTAGCCGCGGCGCAGCGTGCCGGGCAAACCAAGCTAAGGCGTCAGTTTCGCGACGGCAGTCGGCCGGCGCGCTCCGTATGATCGGCAGCCGTCTTCCTGCTCCCTGACGCATGCCGTTTCGACACAAGGCTTTTGCCGCGCTGCTCGCCTTTGCCCTGGGTGGTCTTGGCATCCATCGCCTTTATCTAGGCCAACGCCGCTGGTGGCTGCCGCCCTCGGTCACGCTGCTGATGGTCCCGTTGTTGGTCGGCGTGCGCAACTGGTTTCAGACCCCAGCGTTCTTCGTGATGATGATTCCGATCGTCGCGGGATTCGTCGAGGCGCTGGTGATCGCGCTGACGCCGGACGCCAAGTTCGACGCCCGCTTCAATCCGGGGGCCGCGCGCACCAACCAGAGCGGCTGGGATGCCGTGCTGGTGGCGATCGCGACACTTCTCGTCGGAACGACGATCCTGATGACGACGATCGCGCTGCTGTTTCAGACCTGGTTCGAGCACGCGCTGGGGCAGCGCTGATCAGAACAGATCCAGCTGCGGGGTGGCTGCGCGCGGCGCGACAAAAAGATCCGTGCGCAACGGCCTGCCGTCGCGCAGAAAGCCGACGCGGGCGCAGCCCTTTTCGAACCGTTGCCGGATCAGATCGGCCCACAAACCTTCGCCCCTCATGCGCACGCCAAAACGCGAGTCGTAGTCCTTGCCGCCGCGCATGTCACGCACCCGATTCATCACGCGCTGCATCCGGTCCGGAAAGTGCGCTTGCAGCCATTCCTGGAAAATCGGATTTACTTCCCACGGCAGGCGCAACACGGCGTAATGCGCAAAACGCGCCCCTGCGTCGGCAGCCGCCTCGAGCAGTGCTTCGATCTCCGGTTCATTGATGAACGGGATCAGCGGCGCAAGATTGACGCGCACCGGCACACCGGCCTTGGCCAGCGTGGCGATCGCGCGCAAGCGCCGTTGCGGACTGGCCGCGCGCGGTTCCAGCTTGCGCGAGAGCTCGTGATCGAGCGTCGTCAGGCTGAAAAACACGGTCACCAGACCCTGCTCGGCGACCGGGACGATCAGGTCGAGGTCGCGCTCGACCAGCGAAGACTTGGTGACGGTGGTAAATGGATGCCGCGTGCGAGTGAGCACCTCGACAATCGCGCGCGTGATGCGCAGTTCGCGTTCGATCGGCTGGTACGCGTCCGTCACCGATCCGACGTTCACCGTGGCAGGCCGATACGTCGGCGCCGCCAACTCGCGCTCCAGCACTTCGGCCGCATTGCGCTTGGCGACCAGACGCGTCTCGAAATCCAGCCCGGGGGAAAGATTGAGATAACTGTGCGTGGGCCGCGCATAGCAGTACGGACAACCGTGTTCGCAGCCGCGATACGGATTGATCGAACGATCGAAACCAAGGTCGGGCGATTCGTTGTACGCGAGCACGCTCCCGGCATGCTCGAATGTCACCTCGGTGGCAAGCGGCGGCAGCTCATCGTCGCCTTCAACGTGCGCCGCATCGAGCGCATCGCCGTCCGCTTCGCGCTCGCGCGATTCGAATCGATGCGCGATGTGGCTGACGGCCCCGCGCCCCTTGCGCGCCTCGTGAATCGGCACGACTCTGCCGGTCGCGTCAGTGCGTCGGCCAAGTGTCATCTGCCGCCCCGCCGCTTATGCGAAGTCGCGTGCCAGTGCAGCCTGCACTTCGGGCGCGATTTCGTCGACGCGGACGTTGTAGGCGGGCAGGTCGATGCCGATGGCGACCGGATTGCCGCGCTTGAAGGCATCGATCATCGCCGGCGCAAGGTCGAAGCGCAGGAAATGCACTGCCGAGGTTTTCTGCTCGTTCGAGCGCTCGAGGTCTTCATCGGCGATCGCATACACGCGCGGGTGACCGTCCACCTGGACATACACACGATGCTCGATACCCTTCAACCGCGCCAGCTCGCGTGCCCGCGCGGTGGGATCTTCGAACTCGATCTGCATGGTGGCTTTGAGATTCGTGCCGTCCGGAATGAGCGGGTTATACGCCTGCAACTCATCCTGGATTCCCTCCTCTTCGAAGGTCTTTTCGATGCGAAGCATCTCCTGCACCTGGTAGCGGATCGTGAGCTCGTCTTCGAAGATCAGCGTCACATGCTCGCCCAGATGAACCGTGCGGTTCTTCTTGTGCATGATCACGCGCGTACGAAAATCCTTGCGCTGCTTCGAGTACGCCTCCAGCGTCAGCAAGCTGTCGCGGGAAATCTGCGCCATTTGATGCTCCTCAATCGCCTCAATCACAACCCGTAAGCAAGCCGCACCAGCGTGAGCGGATGCGCCAGCGCGGGTTGTTTACCGTCCAGCGCTTCGCGCGCGAACTCTTCAATACCTTGCTCGATGTGGTGGCCGGCGAGCTGGCAATCCGAGCTGATGTAGTCGGGTTTGGCTCCGGCCATGCTCCGGAATACCGGCTTGCCGATTTTCATTGCCATTGCATGGAACTGCTTCTTCACGCCCCAGGTGCCGGAATGGCCCGAACACCGTTCGACGGTGTGGACGTTGGTCTCCGGCACGAGTTTGAGCATTGCCTCTGTCTTTCGGCCGACGTTCTGCACCCGCCCATGGCACGGCACGTGGTACGAAACGGTTCCAAGCGGTTGCTTGAAATCCGTCTTCAGCAATCCATCCTTGTAGCGCGCGACCAGGTACTCGAACGGATCCCACATCGCCTCCTTGACCGCTGCCACGTCGGCGTCCGCCGGAAAGAGCAGCGGCAATTCCTGCTTGAACATCAGCGTGCAGGATGGAATTGCGGTGAGGATCGCGTAGCCCTCGCGCGCGAAACGCGCGAGGTGCGGAATGTTGACGTTCTTGAGCCGTTCAACTGCGTCGAGATCGCCGAGTTCCAGCTTCGGCATGCCGCAGCAGGCTTCTTTCTCTGCGAGAACGTACGGAATCGCGTTGTGCTCGAGGATCTTCACCAGGTCCAGGCCAATGCCCGGTTCGTTGTAGTTGACGAAACAGGTCGCGAACAGCGCGACCTTGCCGGGCGTGCGCTCGCCGTCACGCACCGGGGCCGCTGCGTTTGACTTGACGCTGGACCGGAACTTCCTGGTCGCGTAGCCGGGCACCCATGCGGTGCGATCGACGCCGAGTTGCGCTTCCATTACCGCACGCACGGGCTTGGTCCGGTTCATCGCGTTCACGGTCTGGGTGACGATCGGAATGCCCGCGAACTTGCCCAACGTATCGGTAGAAGACAGCAGTCGCTCGCTGAACTTGGCGCCGTGATTCCTGAACTGCACCGCCTTCGCACGCAGCATCAGATGCGGAAAGTCGACGTTCCACTCGTGCGGCGGCACGTACGGACACTTCGTCATGAAGCACATGTCGCACAGGTAACACTGCTCGACGACGTCCTTGAACTTCTGTTTCGGAACGCCGTCCATTTCCATGGTCGGACTGTTGTCGACCAGATCGAACAGGGTCGGAAACGATCCACACAGGCTGACGCAACGCCTGCACCCGTGGCAGATCCCGAACACGCGCTCCATTTCTTTCTCGAGCGCCGCCTGGTTCCAGAATTGCGGATTCTTCCAATCGATCGGGTGGCGGGTCGGTGCTTCGAGCGACCCCTCGCGAGCCGTCATTCGCTTTTCCCTCTGTGAAAACAAACGGCCGGCAAAAAGCGCCGGCCGCGGCGGTACAGCGCTTGCGGCGTGGTCGTCCACGCCGGCCTGGGTCAGTTTCAGTCGACGATCGAATCCAGCGTCCTTTGGAACTTGTTCGCATGCGAACGTTCCGCCTTGGCCAGCGTCTCGAACCAGTCGGCAATCTCATCAAAACCTTCGCCGCGGGCAGCCTTGGCCATGCCCGGATACATGTCGGTGTATTCGTGCGTCTCGCCCGCGATCGCTGCTTTCAGGTTGGAGCGGGTGGGACCGATCGGAAGTCCGGTCGCGGGATCGCCCACTGCCTCGAGGTACTCCAGGTGGCCGTGCGCGTGGCCGGTTTCACCTTCTGCCGTCGAACGGAACACGGCGGCTACATCGTTGTAGCCCTCGACGTCTGCCTTGGCTGCGAAGTACAGGTAGCGCCGATTGGCCTGCGACTCGCCCGCGAACGCGTCCTTCAGGTTCTGCTCGGTCTTCGAACCCTTCAGTTGTGCCATTTAGTCCTCCTAGTGTTGCGACAAAACGAACAAAAGCCGGTGCGGCATCGACGCGCCACACCCCAAGCAAATTTACGCGCGCGTTTTGCCGCCGACCAATGAGTTGTGCCAATGCTGCCGATAGACAATGTCTATCGATACGAGTTGCCGGTCAAAAAGATTCTGCCGGAATGGCAAGGGCACCGGCGGCACCCCGAACGATGCTCTTGCCCAGCCCTGGAACCGACGTGAGCATGTGGTCGGCGAAAAAGCGCGCTGTAGCGATCTTGGCGCGCAGGAAATCCTCGTCGCTGGCCGCGGCCTTCAATTTGCGGGCCGCTGCAAGCGCGGCCCGCGCCATCTGCCAACCGCCGTGTGTAATTCCGGCCAATTTCAGATACGGGACCGATCCCGCAAATACGCTGCGAATGTCGGAGTTGTAGTTCGAGACGACATAGTCCACCACAGCCGCATAGGCATCGATCGCCTCCACCAACGGCTCCCTGATGGCACGCAGGTCTTCCGATTCACTATCGCCCAGCTCGGCGGCGGTGGCGCGCATTTGTGCGAGGAACGCCTTCGCCACGACGCCACCGTCGCGCGCAGTCTTGCGCCCGACGAGGTCATTCGCCTGGATCCCGGTAGTGCCCTCGTAGATAGTGAGGATGCGCGCATCGCGGTAGTACTGCGCCGCGCCGGTTTCCTCGATGAAACCCATGCCGCCATGCACCTGCACGCCGGTCGAGGTGACATCGATCGACATTTCCGTTGACCAGCCTTTGACGATCGGCACCAGGTATTCATAGGCCGCACCGGCCTGCGTGCGCATGGTGGCGTCGTAGGCGCCGTGGGCGACGTCGAACAAACCCGCTGCGACGTAGGCGATGGCGCGTGCGGCTTCGGTGTTGGCACGCATGAACATCAGCATGCGGCGCACATCCGGATGATTGATGATGGTGACCGGACCCCGCGAACCTTCCACGGCACGACTTTGCACACGCTCCTTGGCGAAGGCCGCGGCTTTCTGGTACGCGCGCTCTGCAATCGCGATGCCTTGCATGCCCACTTGAAAACGCGCGGCGTTCATCATGATGAACATGTACTCGAGGCCGCGGTTTTCTTCGCCGATCAGGTAACCGATGGCACCGGGTTGCGCACCGACGGGGAACTTGCCGTCGCCGTAGATGAGCACCGCCGTCGGGCTCGCCTTGATGCCGAGCTTGTGCTCGATCGAGGCGCAGTAGACGTCGTTGCGTGCGCCGCGC
>DASQAE010000416.1:0-2089 GCA_035635915.1 Burkholderiaceae bacterium
CTGGCGCCTTGGTCATCGGATCGGACCAGACTGCCGAAGTCGATGGAATAACGCTCGGCAAACCAGGGACGTTCGACGCTGCACTGGAGCAGCTGGAACGGATGCAAGGTCGTTTGGTCGTGTTCAACACCGCGCTTGCCCTGCTCGATACCACGACTGCCGTCGCGCGGCTGGAAAACGTCCCGACGCGCGTGCAGTTTCGGCGCCTGCCCCGCGCAGCCCTCGAGTCCTATCTGCGGCTTGACGCGCCCTTTGACTGCGCCGGAGCGGCCAAGATCGAATCGGCCGGAATCGCACTGGTGGAGTCGGTCGAGTCCTCCGACCCAACGGCATTGATCGGATTGCCGCTGATTCGTTTGACCACGCTGCTGACGCAGGCCGGCATCGATATCCCGCCCCGATGAGCATGGGACGTCTACTGTTGCTGCCGTCGCTCCTCGGCGCAAGCGAAGTCGATGAGGTGTTGCCTGCCCGCGTCCAGGAGACTGCACGGGCGACGCGTCATTTTCTCGCAGAGCGAGCAAAAAGCACGCGTGCGCTCTTGAAGGCGATCGGCCATCCGGTCGCAATGCAGGAACTGCACATCGTGGAGATCGGCCACACGCCGGACGTGGCGCGCATCGACGAGTGGCTCCAGCCGTTGCGCGAAGGTCACGACGTTGCTCTCGTCTCCGAGGCAGGTTGCCCTGCGGTTGCCGATCCGGGCGCGACCATCGTCGCGCGGGCTCACGAACTCGGAATCGAGGTACGCCCACTCGTCGGCCCATCCTCGCTTCTACTCGCCTTGATGGGGTCCGGGCTCGAAGGGCAGCGGTTCCGGTTCGTCGGTTATCTGCCACAAGACCAGGAGCAGTGTGCGAGCGCGATCGCCCAGCTCGAAGCCGCATCGCGCGCCGGCGAAACGCAGCTTTTCATTGAAACGCCGTATCGCAACGAACGTTTGTTCGACGCGTTGCTGTCGCGGTGCTCCGATGACACGCTTCTCACCGTCGCGGTCGCGTTGACCGGCGCGGAGCAGTCGATCGCCACCCGCACGATCGCGGCCTGGCGCGAGCTGGCCGGGAAACAACGGCCCGCGCTGCGCAATCTCCCGGCGGTGTTTGCGCTGCTCGCGGCTGGCCGGCGCGCACCCAAGTCACGTTGAGGTGGGCGCAGGCGCGCTCGCGTTCGCGTCCGGGATCCACCAGACACGGCCGTCGCGCTCGATCACTTGCAAGCGCAGCAATCCGCCGCGTCCCAAGCACGGGCCACCGGCGCACGCTCCAGTGTCTGGTTCATAGATCGCACCGTGCGTGGCGCACACGAGATACCGGCCCTCGTAGTCGAAAAAAAGACCGGGCAGCCAGTCGAGCTCCGTCGCGACGTGGGCACAACGATTCAGAAACGCCACCACAGCACCGCGATAGCGCACTACAAACGCGCTCGCGCGATCACCCTCTACCATGACGTCGAATCGAACGCCTGAGCCGCCGTCGGTCAGTTCGGCGGCGTCGCAGATCGGGATCAAAGCCGCCCCATCCAGCGCGCGAGCTCGCCGACCGAATCGACAAGTGCCAACGGCTTGAGCGCTGCCAGCTGCTCGCGCGGATGTGCACCATAGGTAACAGCCACCGCAGCGGTGCCAGCGGCAGTCGCCATCTGCAGATCGTGCGTGGTGTCGCCGATCATCAGTATCCGCTCCACCCCGACGCCGAGTTCCGCCCCGAGTTCCAGCAGCATCGCGGGATGCGGCTTCGGCGACGTCTGGTCGGCGCATCGTGTCGCCGTGAACAGCGCGCCAAGCTGCGTCGCCGCGAGCGCGCGCGACAACCCGGCCGTGCTTTTGCCGGTGGCAATGGCAAGTGTTTTCGCGCCACCAAGCCAGTCGAGCAACTCGCGCACACCGGCAAAAAGCTCGAGCGATTCCTCGTTCGCGAGATAGTGATAGCGATAGTGCGCCGCGAATTCGGCGGCCCTATCCGGCCGCAAATCCGGAACCGCGCGCGCAAGGGCGTCTTGCAAGCCCAATCCAATCACGTGCGATGCCGTTTCGAAGTCGGGCACGCGCAGGCCGAGATCGGCCGCCGCTTGCTGGATCGATCGCGCGATG
>DASQAE010000417.1:0-4211 GCA_035635915.1 Burkholderiaceae bacterium
GCTGCCAAGCCGATCAACCAGCGCAACGTCACCTGTTTCTCCATCAAAGATCCGACCTGCTCCAGAACGGCAAACGCGCCGACCGCAGCGCATTGCACGAGCGAGCGAATGGCAGGTTTCATGCGGCGTCCTTGGGGGAAAGATTGGTGACCGTGGGTCGCGCTTGCGCGACCCACGTCCGGCAGGCTTGTTGTTTGATGCCCTGCGGGGGCGAAAGGCTACGCTGTCTCGGGGACCGATGGGAGGCCGGCGAGCGCCATCGCAAGTTCGCGCTCGTCGTACTCCTGATCGACCAGCTTGCCGGCGAAATAATCCGTGTACGCCTGCATGTCGAAGTGCCCGTGGCCGCACAGGTTGAACAAAATGGCGCGGCTCTTGCCCTCTTCACGGCAGCGCACGGCTTCGTCGATCGCACCCTTGACGGCGTGATTCGCCTCCGGTGCAGGCACGATGCCCTCGTTGCGCGCGAACAGCACACCGGCTTCGAAGACCTGGATCTGCGGATACGCGCGCGCTTCGATGAGCCCGAGGTTCTTGATGTGCGAGACCAGCGGCGCCATGCCGTGATAACGCAGCCCGCCGGCGTGGAAGCCGGGCGGCATGAATGCGGAGCCGAGCGTGTGCATCTTGGCGAGCGGCGTCATGCGGCCGGTGTCGCCGAAGTCGTAGGCGTAGCGACCGCGCGTCAAGCTGGGACACGCGGACGGTTCGATTGCGATGATGCGCACCTTGGCGCCGCCGCGCAGCTGGCTGCCCAGGAACGGAAACACGATGCCGGAGAAGTTGGATCCGCCTCCGGTGCAACCGATGATGATGTCGGGATAGTCGCCGGCAACCTCGAGCTGCGCCATCGCCTCCTGGCCGATCACGGTTTGATGCAGCAGGACGTGATTGAGCACCGAGCCGAGCGCGTACTTGGTGTCGTCGCGACTGGCTGCGACCTCGACCGCTTCCGAGATCGCGATGCCGAGGCTGCCGTTGCTCTGCGGCGTTTTCTCCAGAACACTGCGGCCATATTGGGTCTCATTGGACGGGCTGGGGATGCAACGTGCGCCATAGGTCTCCATCAACGCGCGCCGGTACGGTTTCTGGTTGTACGACACGCGCACCATGAACACCTGCACGTCGATACCGAACAACGCACCAGCGAATGCCAGCGACGAACCCCATTGTCCAGCGCCGGTTTCGGTGACGATCTTCTTGACGCCGGCTTCCTTGTTGTAAAAAGCCTGTGCGACCGCCGTGTTCGGTTTGTGGCTTCCCGCGGGACTCACGCCCTCGTACTTGTAGTAGATGCGCGCTGGCGTCTGCAATGCCTTCTCGAGCCGGCGCGCGCGATAAAGTGGCGTCACACGCCACTGCCGATAAACATCGCGCACCGGGTCGGGGATTTCGATTTCTCGTTCGGTGCTGACTTCCTGCATGATCAGCGACATCGGGAACAGCGGCGCGAGGTCGTCGGGTCCGAGCGGTTTCAGCGTTCCGGGATGCAGCACCGGCGGCAATGGCTTGGGCAGGTCCGCTGCCAGGTTGTACCAATGCTTCGGAATGCGCGACTCATCGAGCGTGTATTTGATGCTGTCGGTCATCGTGGTCTCCCCGTTTTTGCAGGCTGCGGCGCCGCGTTGCGAACGCGATCGGCCGGATCGCAATCGTGACACCATAGCGACCTTGCACCGATACCGCATCCGGTGACGCACAAGATCCCGTTCACGCTGCGCGAAGAGGAAATCGAGTTCTCCGCCATCCGCGCCCAAGGCGCCGGCGGGCAGAACGTCAACAAGGTTTCCAATGCGATCCAGTTGCGCTTCGACGTGCGCGCTTCCACGCTGCCCGATCCGATCAAGGCGAAGCTGCTGGCGCTGCGCGATCAGCGGGTAAGCACGGATGGAGTGATCGTGATCAAGGCGCAGCAATCGCGCAGCCTGGAAAGGAACCGCGCCGACGCACTGGCGCGGCTGCACGAACTTGTCGCCGCCGCGGCGATAGTTCCGCGCGTGCGTCGTGCCACCAAACCAACCCGCAGTTCGCAGCGCAAGCGGGTCGAGAGCAAGGTGCGCCGCGGGCAGGTCAAGGCCCTGCGCGGGCGCGTGGACGAGTAGAAAAGCCTGACGCGAATCTGGGCGGCTCTGCGTGAAACACGCGGTTAAGATGACGCGCCGCGCGTCGCCGGAGTTTGTTTCGGCAGTGGACGGCGGAACAGGCGCCCACGATGAATGAATACCCAGCCGACATCTACACCGAGCCGGAGAACGTCGATCCGCATACGCTGAAGAACCTCGGCCCACTGACGGCAATGGCGGGCATCTGGCAGGGCACGCGTGGGCTCGACGTCAATCCGAAGCCCGAAGGACCGCGCAAGCAGGCTTACATCGAACGCTTCGAGTTGCAGCCAATCGATCCGCAGGCCAACGGCCCGCAGCTTTTTTACGGCCTGCGTTATCACACTCGCATCGTCAAGCCGAACGAGGTCGAGACCTATCACGACCAGATCGGTTATTTCCTCTGGGAGCCGGCTACCGGCAATCTGCTGCAGTCGCTTGCCATTCCGCGCGGTCAGATCGCGTTGGCATTCGGACGCGCGGCAAGGGACGCCACCACGTTCGAGTTGTTCGCCAAACGCGGCGAGGTCACGAACGGAATCTGTTCCGACCCGTTCCTCGAACACGCGTTTCAGACCCTCGAGTATCGGATCAAGATCACGCTCAATCCGGACGGCAGCTGGTCGTACGACGAAACCACGCTGCTGAAAGTGCGTGGCCAGGCCGAGGCGTTTCATCACACCGATCGCAACACGCTCAAGAAAATCGGCGAGCCGACGCCCAATCCGCTCGCGCAGGGCGCGCAGTAGATGATCGCGAAAATCGCGCTTTCAGTCTGGCTGGCGCTTTGCACCGGCGGCGCATTCGCCGCGGCACCCCAGACCGTGTTCCAGGAGGAACTGACGTGGACCGAGCTGCGCGACGAGATTCGCGCGGGCAAGACCACGATCATCGTGCCCATCGGCGGCACGGAACAAAATGGCCCGGCGATCGCGCTCGGCAAGCACAACGCGCGCGCCAAGGTGCTCGCAGCGCGTATCGCACTTGCGCTCGGCAACGCGCTGGTCGCACCTGTGATGGCCTACGTCCCGGAAGGCAGTGTTAGTCCGCCTAGCGCGCACATGCGTTTTGCCGGCACGATCACGATGCCGGACGCGACCTTCGAACAGGTGGTCGAATACGCGGCACGCAGTTTCAAGGCGCACGGCTTTCAGTACATCGTGCTGCTGGGCGACCATGGCAGCTACCAGAAGAACTTGCAGAACGTGGCCGAGCGGTTGAATCACCAATGGGCTACAACCCCCGTTCGCGTGCTTGCGGTGACCGAGTACTACCATGCTGCGCAGGTCGACTTCGCGCAACTGCTGAAACAACGCGGGTTTCGCGACGACGAGATCGGTGTGCACGCAGGCCTGGCCGACACGGCACTGACTCTGGCGCTCGAGCCGCGCCTGGTGCGCGCGGACCGGTTGCAGCAATCGTTCAGTGCCGCCGACGGCGTTCAGGGCGATCCGCGCCGCGCATCGGCGGAAGTCGGGCAGGCCGGTGTCGACGTAATCATCGCGCGGACCGTTGAAGCGATTCGCAAGGCCACCGGGCGCCGCTGATTCTTTTCCACTCTCGGTGTTGTAGACATGGACCAGATGCTTGCAAGACTCCTGCGCGCGACGCTCCCGCTCGTTGCGCTCCTGGCTCCCGTTGCGGTAATCGCGCAAACGGCGATGCCCCCGGTCGTCGACCGCAACAACCTCTATAGCGAGGCCGGCGCGGGAAAAATGAGCCCCACGGTGGCGGACGCGTTGCCGCGCGTCTACGTGCCCAACCTGCAGTCCAACGACGTGTACGTGATCGATCCGGCGACGATGAAGGTGATCGACAGGTTCAGGGTCGGCATCAATCCGCAGCACATCGTGCCCTCATGGGATCTGAAAACGCTGTGGGTCACCAATAACGCGGAAGGGCGCACCGACGGAACGTTGACTCCGATCGATCCAAAGACCGGCAAACCCGGCAAGGCGGTCGACGTCGACGATCCCTACAACATGTATTTCTCGCCCGACGGTGCATCGGCGATCGTCGTGGCCGAAGCGCGCAAGCGCCTTGACTTCCGCGATCCGCAAACGATGAAGCTGCAATATTCCATCAACACGCCCAATTGCGCCGGTATCA
>DASQAE010000418.1:0-2009 GCA_035635915.1 Burkholderiaceae bacterium
CCCATTTCCAGCGCCGTGGCACCGAGCGCCAGCGTGGCGATCCATGGAATCACGAGCCGGCTCAGCATCGAGCCGAAATTCGAAACGACCTCCGCCGCGAGCACGCGGCGAAACTGCGGCATGACAGGATCCGGCGCGAAATTCAGCGCCGCGCGTGCAAAGGATGCGCAGTCTAGGGCCGTGTCATCGCAGGGTCCGTGCTGGAACGATCTAGCGCCGATCTATGGCCCGCCACAAAGACGAAGGGCCTCGCTTCCAGGGAAGCAGAGGCCCTTCAGGTGGCGGGCTCGACGCCCGCGCTCTTTGGCGTATCTACCGATACACCATGACCGGGATGGTCGTGTGTGTCAGTACCTTCTGTGTTTCGCTCCCCAGTAATACCGCATTCAGCCCGCGCCGTCCATGTGAAGCCATGAAAATCGCGTCGCAGCCGGTTTCGGCCGCCGCTTCGATGATCGCCTCGTACGGAGAAAAGGATTTGCTTACGCTGGTCTCGACCTCGACTTCAGCGGCCTTGGCGATCGACTCGACCTGCCTCAGCCGTTCTTTCGCAATTGTCTCCGTGCGCGTTTCAAAAGCCTCGAACGACTCCGGCCGGTACTCCGACATCGAGGAATACGAATAGGGCTCGATCGCCGTCATTCCCACGATCTTGGCTCCGATTTTTTTCGCGAGCTCCACCGCGCCGCGGATCGCCTTGACCGACAGTTCGGAGCCGTCGGTCGGGACGAGGATCTTGTTGATCATCTGCGTTCTCCTGTGCTGGCCGAACGCAATATGAGGACAAGAATGCGACGACGCTTGACCGGCGTCAATCGGAAGTTTCTTGGCCCGCGCCGCGATCGGCGATTCGTTGCAATGCGCCGGCCGCCAACGCAAGGCCCAAACTGGCAGTCACCGTGACGACCGACCCATAACCCGCGCAAGCGAGAGCCGCGCCCCCGCTAGTTTTCCCGCGAATCGGCTCGTCCGAGTAGACCGCGGTGATATGGAATTTGGACACACGAACACGACCGTTGGCATCCACGCGCTCCCGCGCAAATCCGTGATGCCGTCGCAGCCGATACCGCACTTTGGCGAGCAAAGGATCTCCATCTGCGAGTGCAAGATCGGCGCTGCGAATGCGCGTGGGATCAAAGCGGCCACCGCCGGCGCCACTGGTAAAAACAGCCAGCCCGCGTGCGCGGCACGCCGCGAGTAACGCCGCCTTCGGCGCAACCTGGTCGATGCAATCAAGCACTGCATCGCATGCCGGCACGATGGTCGATGCATTTTCCGTCGTGACGAAATCCTCGACGCAATTCACCCGCGCTGCTGGATTGATGGCGGTGATGCGTTCAGCCATCGCCACGACCTTCGCCTTGCCGAATTCAGCGCCGAGCGCATGCACCTGCCGGTTGGTGTTGCTTTCGGCCACGTGATCGAGATCGATCAAGGTCAGCGTTCCGACCGCGGAGCGCGCGAGCGCCTCCGCCGCCCAGGAACCGACTCCACCCAGACCGATGACGACCACGTGCGCGGCGCGCAGGCGTGCGTGGGCGCGCGCGCCGTACAGGCGCGCAACGCCGCCGAAACGTCGTTCGAGATCGGCATCGGCAAGCGATTGGGTGTCGCGCGGATTCATCGTCTCGGCTCTAGCGTACGAGGTCCGCGAGCCGCTTGACGTCGATGCCACCCGCGCGTTGCGCGATTTGCGGGTGATACTGCGCCTGCAGCGCCTTGGCCTTGTTCAGCATGTCCGCATAGGCCTCGCGCAGCATGGCTGCGCTCATCACGCGTCCGCCCGCGTAATAACGCTTCGCCACGTGCCCGAGCGCATAGGTGGTCGCGAACGAAAACGCCGCGCCGGTCGCACCACGGGCGAGCGCACCGACCAGGTTGCCCGCGGCAGCGCCAAGAAGACCCCCCACGACGCGGCGGCCGATCTGTTCGAGATATTGGCCGGTGAGAGAAACGCCCGCCGCGGCGAGAAAGTCCTGCACCTGCCCGCGCTCGAGCTCGCAACCGTG
>DASQAE010000419.1:0-3260 GCA_035635915.1 Burkholderiaceae bacterium
CGTGTGACAACCTGCGGCTTGCCCGGCAGGGAGACCGCGTAGACGTCAGCCGCCGATCGCACCTCGCGCCAGTCGAGCTTGGGCGAACAACCGAGGACTGCGGCGATCATCAGCAGGCAGGCGACGGTTCGAGCCATTGACGCTGATCCGACAAAAAAGCCGGGGCGCCCCGGCTCCTGAGTGTCTCCGCGGCCCCAAGTGCCGCGACGAGCTTTGCCTACTTCAACCTGGTCATGAGCTTTGCGGGCTCATTTTTCTTTTTCTTGGCCCGGCCGGGTCGTGTTTTGCCATGACTGCCGTTATAGATCTTGCCGCGCCGAGTGCGCAGATCGCCTTTGCCCATGAGCGACTCCAGTTCGATCGAGCTATCACGTGGATTATAGGCGCCGGGTCTCTCGGCACGCCTAGAATCGGCTATTCGCGTTTTTCGACAGTTGCTTCGATGGCGCTCGTCGTATTCAGATCCAAGGCGGCCGGTGAGATCTACATGTTCGCCGAAACCGCGAACCGATTACTCGACATCATCGGCAAGCCGCCCTCGCCGCGTGGTGTGATCACGGCCGAGCAGGTCCCCGACGCACTGGCGCGACTGGTTGCAGCGGTCGAGGCGGAAAAGGCGCAGCAGGCGCAGTCCACACGCGACCGGGAGGAGGCGCAGCAGCGCGGTGAAGCGCCCGAAAAGGAGCAGCCGATCACACTCGGGCAGCGCGCATATCCGCTGATCGAAATGCTGCGCGCGGCGGCCAAACGCAACGTCGACGTGACCTGGGGCGTGTGAACAGGCCGCCTCAATCCTGGTTCACGCGCCAGCTTTGGCTTGGGGCGGTGGCGCTCGTCCTCGTTGCCTTCGGCGCGTTTCTGTTCACCCGCGCCATGCAGGCGAACGAAGATGTGCGCCTTTTGTATCGTGATTCGTTGATGCTCGCCCAGGCGGGCCTCGAGGCACAACTGCTCCTCACCGAGCTGCGCGCCAGCGCCGAGACGCGAACCGTTGTCCCGTCATTGCGGCGCAAGCTCGATGAGCTCGGCCTCTTTCGCCTGACGGGGGCTGAGCGGCAGGATCTTGCCGAAGTGGAACGGATGGTCCACGCAGTCGATCTCGATCCCGACTTCCAACGTCGCTCCACGTTGCTTCAGAACAGCGACCGCAAGCTGCTCGCGCTCGTGACCTCGGTGCGCGACCGCACCGAATTGACGGCGACCAGCGCCAATCGTTTTCGCGATTTCGCCCTGTATGGCTTGCTCGCGGTAGCGGTGCTCACGCTCGCTACGGCTTTGGCGCTGGTGGGGATCGCGGTGCGCACGCTATCGGCACACCGCGAGCGGCTCGGACAACTGGACCAGATGGCACACGAGGACGCGTTGACCGGCGTCGTCAACCGGCGCCGGCTCGATGAGACGCTGCCAATCGAACTCGCCCGCGCGCAGCGGCTCGGTTATCCGCTCAGCGTGGCGATGCTCGACCTCGATTTTTTCAAGCGCTTCAACGACCGCCGCGGTCACGGTGCCGGTGACCTGCTGTTGCGCGAGACGGCCCAGTCGTGGCGGCGCCAGCTGCGTCCGACCGACGTGCTCGCGCGCTACGGCGGCGAAGAATTCACACTCGTGCTGCCGTCGTGCGACTCCGACCAGGCCGACCAGTTGATCGAGCGCTTGCGTCCGCTGATGCCCGAGCGGCAGACGTTTTCGGCTGGGATTGCCATCTGGAACGGACAGGACAACGCCGACGAATTGCTGCGCACGGCCGACATCGCGTTGCTGCAGGCGAAACGTACGGGGCGCAACCGGACCGTCATCGCCGGCCGCGAGGCGCAGATCGCGTTGCCGCTGCGTGCGGTGTCGTGATCGATTTGGCCACGGACCGACACGGATGATCCCCGTAGAATTTTGCGGCCATGTCCACGCAAGCCCGCATCCTGGTGGTCGAAGACGAGCCCGCGATCGCCGACACGATCGTCTACGCACTCGCCACCGAAGGATTTGCGCCGCACTGGAGCGCTAGCGCCCAAGCGGCTATCGAAGCGGCCAGCTCAACGTCTGTTGCCGGCCCGTTTGCGCTTGCGATTCTCGACGTCGGACTGCCGGATCAGAACGGATTCGATCTGTTCCGCCGCCTGCAGCAGGTCGATCCCGCGTTACCGGCCATTTTTCTCACCGCGCGCACCAGCGAAATCGATCGGGTAGTCGGCCTGGAGCTGGGTGCCGACGACTACGTCGCCAAGCCGTTTTCGCCACGCGAGCTGATCGCGCGGGTGCGCAGCGTGCTACGACGCATCAAACGCAGCCAGGCACAGAACGTTGCACCCGCTGCGAAGCCCGGCGCACAAACCTTGTTTGCCATCGACGACGAGCGCAAGCAGATCCGCTTTCGCGGCCGCTCGCTCGATCTCTCGCGCTACGAATACCGGTTGCTCAAGGTACTCGCCGAGCGTCCCGGCCGCGTTTATTCGCGCGACGAGCTGATGAATCTGGTTTGGGATGATCCTGCGGCG
This sequence comes from Burkholderiaceae bacterium, assembly GCA_035635915.1. GTDB lineage: Bacteria > Pseudomonadota > Gammaproteobacteria > Burkholderiales > Burkholderiaceae_F > JAKANT01. Next base: position 2,493 of record DASQAE010000419.1, read on the forward strand.
AGTTTCGATCGCACCGTCGACGCGCACATCAAGCAGCTGCGCGCCAAACTGCGCTCGGTCGATGCAACACTTGATCCGATCCAGACCCATCGCGGCCTCGGCTATTCGCTGCGCGACGATCATTAGCCGACGGCCATGTCCCGTCGCTCGCGCATCTTCCTCGGCATCTTCGTCGTCTACCTGGTTGCGGTCGCGGCGCTGCTGTACCGGCTCGCGGCCGACCTCGACCCGCGTTACCGCGAATCGGCCGAGGAATCGCTGGTCGACACGGCGAACCTGCTCGCCACGTTGCTCGAGCGCGGCACCTACAACGGCATTATTCCGACTGACGAACTCGAGCGCACCCTCAACCACCTCAGCCGGCGCCCGATCTACGCGCGCATCTTCGATATCGAAAAAACCGCGGTCGACCTGCATGTCTACGTCACCGATCGTGATGGCGTCGTGTTGTTCGATTCGCACGGCCGCGACGTCGGCAGCGACTACTTCGCGTGGCGCGACGTTTACCTGACGCTACAAGGCAGCTACGGCGCGCGCACCACACTCGCGAATCCAAACGACTCGCGTTCGGCCGTGATGTACGTCGGTGCAGCGATCCGCGAGCGCAGCGATTCCGCAAAGGCCGAAAGCGGGCGTAGCGAGAGCGGCGAGGACATCGTCGGCATGGTCGCCGTGGGCAAACCGATCGCGGCGTTCAGTCCCTTCATCGCCAACGCGCGTGCCCGGCTGCTGTTGTTTGGCGGCGTGGCCGCCGGCAGTTTCGCGCTG
>DASQAE010000420.1:0-3632 GCA_035635915.1 Burkholderiaceae bacterium
CGCAGTCAACGCGCTTCTGATCGCTTCTCGATACCCCGCTCGGACGGTGCGTCTCGCCTGTGCACCCGATGAGCCGCATCGATGGCTGCGCGCGACGATCTCGGCGCCGCAAGCGCTGGCGATTTTGGCAATTCACGTCCCCAACCGCGTTTCCGGCCGCAAGAATCCGTTCCTCAACGCCGTGACCGATGCCGTTCAGGCTTCAGGTCGCACGCCGACGCTTGTTATCGGCGACAGCAATTCAGGGCGGATCGCGATTGATGAGGAAGTACCGGCATTCAACGCGATGGAGGATGGTTGGATGAGGCGGATGGAGAAGCTGGGTTGGCGCGATGCATTCAGACTCGCCCACCCTGCGCGCCGGGAGTTCACCTGGTATTCGCCGAACGGCAACAACGGTTTCAGGATCGACCAGGCCTTTTTGCATCCGCAACTGGTTCCGCGCTTGACCGCCATCGCGCACCAATGGGGCGGCGCAACTGATGGTCGTCGTGATCAGCTCAGCGACCACGCCGCGCTCGTGCTGGACTTGAACGTCGGTCCGATCGCTGGTCTGCTGCCTCGGGACCGGTCCGACAGCAGTCCAACTCGGACGCGCCTCACGTAGCTACTCAGGCCACCCTCAGACGAATCCCATCCAACTCAACCCCGCGCAACTGCGTCGACCACGTTTGCCCTCGCGCCATCGGCAGCGCGCGCGTGAGCGTGCCTGTCGTCACGATCTCGCCCGCCACCAGCGGCGGCTGACTGGCGTTGTGCGCGAGCACGTCGACCAGGTGGCGGATGGCCGAAACCGGGCCATCGAGTACGAAGGAGGAGCGGCTGCGGTCGCCCACCACGCCGTCGCACAGCAGGTCGATCTCGAAGTCGCGCAGGGTGGCGAGCCATTGTTCGCGCCGCGGCGCGACCGCGTGACGCGGCCCGATCAACAACGCGCCGTGCAGGCCGTACGCCGCCGCCGAATCCGCTGCGGCGAATTTCCAGGCGCGAAAAATCGACTGCACGATCTCGAATCCGTGCGCCACCCATTCGATGCAGTCGAGCACCGCCGCGTCGTCCATGCCCGGCTTCGGTGCCGATGCCAGTCCGAACATGATCTCCGGTTCGATGCGTGGCTCGGTGAGTGCCGCGATCGAAAAACCGTCGGCCACCGCGGCGAGATCGCGCACGGTCGTGTCGTACATGTGGCCCCAGATTGGCGCCCACACCCCGTACTCGTCCCAGATGCGTCGATTGGTGAATCCCACCTTGCGCCCCAGCGGGCGCTCGCCGCGCGCTACGCGCTTCGCGTGCACGTCGGCTGCGACGCGATAGGCGGCGTCGAGGTCGAAGCCTTCATAGCGTGCGGAGAACGGCCTCACCTGGCGGCCGGTGCCGAGTACGGCGAAGATCTCCTCGGAGATCGCCGCCAGGTCGAGGGGCAAGAGAGAGGGCATGGCGCGGCTATTTTGCGCCCGGCAGGGAGGCGGAGGGCATAGCCCGCGCGGCCCCCACCCTCGCCCTCCCCCGCAAGCGGGGGAGGGAAGACGATTCAATGCGCCGAGGGGAGCGGAGCCACGGTTGCGCGCGCGCCGGGCTCGGCTTGACTCTTCAACCCGAACAGCGGCCGCAACCAGCGCACCCGGCGTACGCCCTCGTAACCCGCGAAGCACAACACGAACGTGCCGAAGACCAGCACTGTGGCCTCGATCGCAGGCGCAAGTTGCGCCGGCGCCAGAACCCGTGCAAGCAGGATCGTGATGGTCTGATGCAGGATGTACACCGGGAAAACGGCGTCGGTGAGATAGCGGCGCACGGTGCCGTCGTGGTTCAGATGCCGGCGCGCGAAACCGAGTACTGCCACGATCGCGCACCATTGCTGCGTGCTGTAGAAAAGTGGGCGCAACAGGTTGGCGGGCAGATCCGCGTTGCGTGCAGGCAGCAATTCGAGCACCAGCAGCGCCCAGCTCGCGACGGCGAGCCCGAGGGCAAGCCAGCGCACGCGGAACATCTCAGTCCAGACCTGGCGCGCGCGGGCGAGCACCGCACCCAGCAGGAACATCGCGCCGAACTGCGTGTGTGCGAACCAGTCGTTGCCGAATGCGTGTGTGACGGGGAAGCGGCGCCACAGCAGAACGGCGGTCAGAATCAGGAACAGGATCGGCACCAGGAACAGCCGTGCGCCGAGAAAGAACGTCGAAACCCGCTGCGCAGCCAGCTCGAGCAAGGCGGGCTTGACTCGTACCAGCGCCCACAGAACCAGCGTGTAGGCGAACAGGTACGGCAGGAACCACAAGTGATTCCACGTCGGCAGGATGAGGCAGTCGCTGCCCCTGCAGAAGCCACCGTAACCGGTGAGATAAAGACCCATGAACGCGAGGTAGTCGCCGGCGTAGCCGAGTTTGTGCACCACCTCGAAATACGATTGCGGCGGCACGATGATCAGCATGCCGAAGGCAAGCGGGATCAGCAGGCGGCGCGCGCGCGTCCCGAGCAACGATCCCACCGCGCCTGAACGCAGCAACATGAACGACGTCGCCGCGCCCGACACCAGGAACAACAGGTCGAGGCGCCATGGCGAAATGAGCCGCATCCACGGTTCGATGGCAGTCGTCGCGTGCGGACTCTTGATGTGCCAATCCCACGAGACGTAGTACATGCCGACGTGATAAAAAACGAGCAGGCCGAAGGCGCAGATGCGCACCCAATCCAGGAAGACCAGACGGGTTGGAGCAGTCGCAGAGGGTTGCATGATGTTCTCGCGCTGGGTGGGAGCGAGCGTCTCAGAATAGGCAGCACCGCAGCCCTCGGCCAGCAGCGCGGGACGAGATGCCCCGCGGACGTGGTGAACCGGAGTCAGCGCGTGTCGCGCAGGCGCGCAACCACAGCGGTTCGAAACTGGCGACTGCAAGGCACCGCCACGCCGCCGCGCAGACGCAGGGTCGCGTCACCCTTTTCCAGCGGCTCGACTGCGATCACATGCGCCAGTGACACCGCGGCGCTGCGATGGGTGCGAATGAAGCCGGGCCCGAGGCCATCGAGCAGGCCGGCCAGTGTACGGCGCATGAGCGGCTCCCGATCGGCGGTGTGCACGACCACGTAGTTGTCGGCCGCTTCCAGCCACAGAATCTCCGCCACCGCCACGACATGCGTGCGGCCGCGGTCGGGAATCAGCAGCTTCGACGGTGCAAGTCGCGGCGGCGTGCCCACGCGCTCGCGCAGGCGCTGCAGGGCGCGCGCAAGCCGTTCGGGCTCGACCGGTTTGAGCAGGTAGTCCACCGCCGCCGCATCGAACGCCTGCAACGCGTACTGATCGAACGCGGTCACGAACACGACCGCCGGAGCGGGATCGGGCAACGAAGCTGCGACATCGAGTCCGCTCGCACCGGGCATCTGCACGTCGAGAAAAATCGCATCTGGCACAAGTGCCGCCACCTGGCGCAGCGCGTCTTCGCCATCCTTCGCCTCGCCGACGACTTCCGCATCCACGGCACCCTCGAGCAGGCGCCGCAGACGCGCGCGTGCGGGGGGCTCATCGTCGACGATCAGGATTCGCATGGCATTTCGATCCGGGCGATCACGCCACCACCCGGTCGCGAAGTCAACGCGAGCTGCGCGCGCTCACCGTAGCGAAGTTCGAGACGCCGGCGCAG
>DASQAE010000421.1:0-2798 GCA_035635915.1 Burkholderiaceae bacterium
CGGCGTCTGCGCCGCGGCGGTCATGCTGTCCGTCATCGTCCGGCACCGATTCCGCAGCGCGCCCCGGCCGTTCCGATCAGCCCTTCGGATAACGCGCGTTCGCCTTCTTCGCAAAGTCGTTGGTGAAGTTTGCCTTCAGATCGAGTTTCCCTTTCGCGATGCTCTCATCCACGCTGGCCAGCGCGCGATATGCCGTCGCCGAAGCTGCTTCAGGAAACAAGCCATCCGGTGAGAGCGCGCCCTTGGCTTTGAGGTAGGCGTCGATATAGATCGCGCGATCACCGAGCTGGTACGACTCTGGCACGACCTTGATGATTTCCGATGCCCCCGCCTGTTGAATCCACTTGCTCGCGCGCACCATGGCATTCGCCAATGCCTGTGCCGTGTTCGGATTGCGCTCGAGGAAGCTCACCGGCGAATAAAGGCATCCGCCTGGCATCGGGCCGCCGAACACGCGATCGGATTCAGCAACATCGCGCGTATCCGAGACGATCTTGATGTCGCCTGAACGTTGCAAGATCGTGATGACCGGATCAAGGTTGGAGATCGCGTCGATCTGGCGCGCGCGCAGCGCCGCCACTGCGCCTTGCGACGCGCCGACGCCGATGATCGACACGTCGCTCGGCTTGAGCCCACCGCGGCCAAGGACAAAATTCGCAAGGATGTTGGTCGACGACCCCGGCGCCGTAACGCCGATCTTCTTGCCCTTCAGATCCGCGATCGACTTGTAATCAGGCATCGCCTTGGTGCCGACGCCAAGAACGATCTGCGGCGTTCGGCCCTGCAGCACGAACGCGCGCATCGGCTGCCCTTTTGCCTGCATGTTGAGCGTGTGCTCGAAAGCACCCGAAACGACGTCCGCGCTTCCGCCGACCACGGCCTGCAACGCTTTTGCTCCGCCCGCGAAGTCGACAATCTCGACCTCGAGTCCCTCAGCCTGGAAATACTTCAGCTGTTCGGCAATGCTGAGCGGAAGGTAGTAGAGGAGATTCTTGCCACCCACTGCGATGGTGACCTTGCCCTTTTCCGGCGCCTGAGCGCGCGCGCTGCTCGCCAAGCCGGCGACGGCCCCGGACGCGGCCAACAACAATACGCGCCGGCGAATCAGGATGGTCATGATGTCTCCTTGTTTGTCGTGTCGCGTCCCAGCAGCGGCGCGCGTCGGGTCAAACTATAGCGGCCGGCTGTCCCGATGGATGACGTGCCGTCGCAGCGGTGCGGGACTCGCACGACCCCGCGGTCGCGCCACAATCCGCGCTCAATGACTCGACCAGGAGACGCCCGTGCAGGCGCGCTACATCCTCTTGCCAACACGTGGATTCACGGCCAGCGAGCCCTATTCCGCGCCGGCAACCCTGCGCTTTCTTGCTTCGTTAACGCCCGCGGCACAAACAGAGCGCGCTCCGCACCTGGTCGTACTCGATTCGATTCGCGAAACTGGCGCGAAGCTGGTCTGCCTTCCCGTCGATGCGCTCGGCGAGTTCCGGCGCGAGCATCCCGGCACGCGCATCGTTCCCGAGGTGTTCTATCAACCGGCGCGTGCACCGCGACCCGCTGTGCGAGTCGCCGCCGCGCGTAACGCAAAGGGCCCGACCGGTGGCGTAGTGCTTGCGGTTGAACTGCAGCCCGATGCCACGCCGTTGCAGGATGTCGAAGTCATCGCTTTCACGGACTTTGTGCAGGGTCGGGGAGCTCAAGGCCGCACCAATCGCCGCGGCCAGGTCCGCCTGCGTCTGCCTAGCGGCACGCATTCGATTGAACGTTTGTATCTCTTTCCACACGCAAAGGCGTGGCCGCGGGTAATCCGCAATTATCGGATCGGAGTGACGCCGATCGGGCTGCGCGCAATCGATCCGGAGTTCGTCGATACACGCGGCGCCTGTTACGCCAGGGCACACGAGGAGGATGGAAGCGGCGTCACCGTCGGGGTCATCGATACCGGCTGCGGTCCGCACCCGTGGCTGCGCATCGCCGGGGGGATCAACACGGTTTTTGGCGAGGACGAGTCGGACTGGTCCGACATCGATGGCCACGGGACCCACGTCGCGGGTCTGATCGCTGCCAGCGGCCCGACATTTCGCGGAGTAGCGCCCGGCGTTCGACTGCGCGCCTATCGGGTTTTCGGAACCCGCGACGATGGCGCGTCGAACTTCGCGATCGCCAAGGCGATCGATCGTGCGGTCGCCGACGAATGCGACGTGCTAAATCTAAGCCTGGGTGGTGGACCGCTTGATGTGTTGACCGACGAGGCGATCGAGGACGCCCGCTCACGTGGCGTCCTCTGCGTCATCGCGGCCGGCAATGACGGCGGACCGGTCGCTTGGCCCGGCCGTCACACGTTGGCAATGGCGGTCAGCGCCCTTGGGGTGCGCGGACGGTGGCCGCGCGATGCGCCCCAGGCGGAAGAAGTGCAGCGCCCCTTCGGACGCCTGTTCGACGACGATCCGTGCTTTATTGCACGCTTCTCCAATCGCGGTCCCGAGATCGACCTTGCGGCGCCGGGTCTGGGCATCGTTTCGACCTTGCCTCCCGACACGCTCGGGGTGATGGATGGCACCTCGATGGCATGCCCGGTCGCCGCTGGCGTACTGGCATACCGCCTGGCAAAACGGCCCGATATCCTCGCGCAAGCACGCGATACGGCGCGCGCCGACGAAATCGAGCGCCTTGCGCTTACAGATAATCTCGATCTCGACCTGCCGCATGACTTGCAAGGCCACGGGATGCCCCGATAATCACGCAATGAGCCGATTTGTACTTCGCTACAGCGGACCGGGCACGGTCAGCACCGATCGGGC
>DASQAE010000422.1:0-10350 GCA_035635915.1 Burkholderiaceae bacterium
TGTCGGACGAGAAACCCTGGTGGTACTTGACGTCCCCCGCCAGCAGCGCATGGTCGTGCTTGCCTTCGAATTCGGAGAACAGGTCCTTCGGCATCTTGCCGAGGATGTTCACCAGCACGTTCAAGCGGCCGCGATGCGCCATGCCGATGACGATCTCCTCGACGCCACCACCACCGGCGCGCTGGATCAGTTCGTCCATGGCCGGGATGAAACTTTCGCCGCCTTCCAGCGAGAACCGTTTCTGGCCGACGAACTTGGTGTGCAAGTAGCGTTCCAGTCCTTCCGCCGCCGTCAGGCGATCGAGAATGTGGCGCTTTTTTTCCGGCCCGAAGTTCGGTGTGCTGCGGATCGATTCGAGTTTTTGCTGCCACCAGCGCTTCTGCGTCGGATCGGAGATGTACATGAACTCGGCGCCGATCGTGCTGCAGTAGGTCTGACGCAGCGCTGTGACGATCTCGCGCAACGTCATTTGTTCCTGGCCGAAGTACGTGTTGGCGGCCGAGAACTGGATATCCATGTCGGCTTCCGTCAGGTCATAGAAAGCCGGCTCCAACTCGGGGATCGACGGGCGTTCCTGGCGCTTGAGAGGATCAAGGTCGGCCCAGCGTGCGCCCAGGAAGCGATACGCCGCGATGATCGACTGAACGTGGACTTGCTTGCGCGCGACCGAAAGATCAGTCGGCGCGACAGCGGGGCGCAGAGTGCCAGCCTTGGCACGCTGGGCGAAAGATTCGACGATCGGCGCGTGCGCTACGTCGGGTGAGTTGGTCGACCCGTCGGCAGCCGGCACCAGCTGCATCTGGTCAAAGTACGCCCGCCACTTCTCGGGCACCGACCCCGGGTTATCGAGATACCGCTCGTACAGATCTTCGACGTAGGGCGCGTTGCCGCCGAACAGGTACGAGTTGACCAGGAACTGGCGCATCATGGCCGCTTCACCTTTCTACGCGATTCGCGCTCGAAGTGCCGGTGGGTTTCGACCTAATCCACCTGTCCGCTACCGGCTTCACCGGGCTCGCGGATTGCTGACGAATTGAGTACTTCGCGGGCGACTGCGAAGGGGACGGCAGGATAACACCGGCCGAATGACTCGTGCGCGAAAGAACCCCACGTAGCTTGTTTAGCATCGACGATGCTCTATCTGTGCGCACTTGCGTCGAAGACAACACTCCCGGCGTCGCAAGTATTCGGCGCCGCCCGCCGGCGTAAACTGGCCGTCATACAAAACGACGCGCCGTTGTCCAAGCGCCGCGCCAATAGCGCGGAGCAGCGACGCACCCAGGAGCCCGGTCTTGGAGGCCACCGACATACGGCGTCCCGATTATTTTCATCGTGTCGTCGACTGCCAGTGGGCATGTCCTGCCCACACCCCAGTTCCCGAATACATCCGCCTCATCGCCGCCGGCCGGTACAGCGACGCGTATCTGGTCAACTGGAAGTCCAACGTTTTCCCCGGGATTCTGGGTCGCACCTGCGATCGGCCATGCGAACCCGCGTGCCGACGCGGGCGGGTCGAAGAGCGCCAAGCTGAACGACCCGAACCGGTGGCGATCTGTCGCCTCAAGCGCGTGGCCGCCGATCTCAAGTCCGACGTGCGCAACCGCATGCCGAAACCGGCGTTACGCAAGAACGGCAAATACATCGCGTGCGTGGGCGCCGGGCCTGCTTCGCTGACCGTTGCGCGCGATCTCGCGCCGCTCGGTTACGAAGTCACTCTATTCGATCAGGATCCCCAGGCCGGAGGAATGATCCGCTCGCAGATTCCGCGCTTCCGGTTGCCAGAAGAAGTGATCGACGAGGAAACCGGCTACGTTCTTGCTCTTGGCGTCGAAATGCGCGGCGGCGTGCGCATCGATTCGCTGCGCAAGCTTCTCGACGGCAGCTTCGGACGCGTTTTCGACGCCGTATTCGTCGGCTCGGGCGCACCGCGCGGCCGTGATCTCGATGTTCCCGGCCGGCGCGAAGCCGCGGCCAAGATCCATATCGGCATTGATTGGCTGTCGTCGGTCTCGTTCGGTCACGTGAGTTCGATCGGGCAACGTGTCATCGTGCTCGGTGGCGGTAATACCGCGATGGACTGTTGTCGCACCGCCAAGCGGCTCGGCGGTACCGACGTCAAGGTCATCGTGCGCTCGGGCTTCGAGGAAATGAGGGCGTCGCCGTGGGAGAAGGAAGATGCACAACACGAGGGCATCCCGATCCTTAATTACCTCGTGCCGAAAAACTTCATCCACGACAACGGCCGCCTCACGGGCATGCGGTTCGAAAAGGTCAAGGCGGTTCGTGATGCACAGGGTCGGCGCGAGCTGGTGCCGACGGGCGAACCGGACCAGGAGTTCGAATGCGATGAGGTGTTGATCGCGGTCGGACAGGAGAACGCGTTTCCCTGGGTCGAGCGCGATTGCGGCATCGAGTTCGATAAGAATGGGATGCCGAAACTCGATCCAATCACGTTGCAGTCGAGCCTGCCGAACGTGTTTTTTGGCGGCGACGCGGCGCTGGGCCCAAAGAACATCATCTGGGCGGTCGCACAGGGCCATGACGCTGCGATCTCGATCGATAGTGTCCTGCAAGGCAAGAACGTGCACGATCGGCCCGCGCCGGGCGTCACCCTGGTTTCGCAGAAGATGGGCATCCACGAGTGGAGCTACGACAACACCATTGAGCCGGACACGCGCTACAAGGTGCCCTGGCGCGACGTGAACCAGTCGTTGCGCAATATCAAGGTCGAGGTCGAACTCGGCTTCGACGCAAAAACCGCGTTCAAGGTGGCGCAACGCTGTCTCAATTGCGACGTGCAGACCGTGTTCACCGCCAAGGTGTGCATCGAATGTGATGCGTGCACCGACATCTGCCCCACCGATTGCATCACGTTTACGACGAACGGGGCGGAGAACGAATTGCGGCCGCGCCTGCGCGCGCCTGCCCTCAACAAGGATCAACCGCTGTACGTTTCCGCGGCGCTCAAGACGGGCCGGGTGATGGTGAAGGACGAGGACGTTTGTCTGCACTGCGGGCTTTGCGCCGAGCGGTGCCCGACCGGAGCGTGGGACATGCAGAAGTTCCTGCTCGACCTGACGCTGGTCGGCGCACAACCCTTCATTCGCAGAGCGGCATGATGGGCAAGCCGCGCCGCATTGCCGCCGTCAACGACTTCGTCGTTAAGTTCGCCAACGTCAACGGGTCGGGATCCGCCTCGGCCAACGAGCTGTTTGCGCGCAGCTGCCTGCGTATGGGCGTTCCAGTTTCTCCGCGCAACATCTTCCCCTCGAACATCCAGGGCCTGCCCACCTGGTACGAGGTGCGCGTGAGCGAGCGCGGCTGGCTTGGCCGGCGCGGTGGCGTAGACATCATGGTGGCGATGAACCCGCAGACCTGGGATCAGGATCTGAAGGAAATCGAGCCTGGTGGCTACCTGCTCTACGACAGCACAAAACCGCAGCCGCCTTCGAAGTTCCGCCCCGACATCAACGCCATCGGCATTCCGCTCACCGAGATCGCCGCCGCGAAGTTTGCCGATCCGCGCGAGCGCCAGCTGTTGAAGAACATCATGTACGTCGGCGCGCTGGCCGCGATGCTCGGCATCGACCCCGATGTGATCGCACAGCTTCTCGGCGAGCAGTACAAGGGCAAGGACAAGCTGATCAAGCCGAACCTCGATGCGTTCATGAGCGGCCTGCATTACGGACGCGAAAATCTGGACGAAGCGGCGGCGCTGCGGATCGAAAGGCGCGACAAGGTCGGCGATCGGATCTTTATCGAAGGCAATGCCGCCGCGGCACTGGGCTGTGTCTACGGCGGCGCAACCGTGTGCGCCTGGTATCCGATCACGCCTTCATCGTCGCTGGCGGAGGCGTTCCAGAAATACTGCGCGCGGTTGCGCGTCGACGCAGCGACCGGGAAGAACAAGTTTGCGATCGTGCAGGCCGAAGACGAACTCGCTTCGATCGGCGTCGTGATCGGCGCCAATTGGAATGGCGCCCGGGCTTTTACGACAACGTCCGGCCCCGGCATTTCGCTGATGACCGAGTTCATCGGGCTGGCGTACTTCGCCGAAATTCCGGCGACGATCATCAACGTGCAGCGCGGCGGCCCGTCAACCGGCATGCCCACCCGCACCCAGCAGGCAGATCTGCTCGCGTGTGCATACGCATCGCACGGCGATACAAAACACGTGCTGCTGTTCCCCGAAGATCCGCACGAATGTTTCGAATTTGCCGCCGCGGCGCTCGATCTTGCTGATCGGCTGCAGACGCCGGTTTTTCTGATGTCGGATCTGGACATCGGCATGAATCAGCGCCTGGCCGCGCCGCTCAAGTGGGACGACAACCGCCACTACGATCGCGGCAAGGTGATGACGGCGGAAGAGCTCGATGCCGGCAAGGACTTCGGTCGTTATCTCGATGTCGACGGTGACGGTGTCCCGTACCGCACTTACCCCGGCAGCCACCCGTCGCGCGGCGCCTATTTCACGCGCGGCACGACCAAGGACGCTTACGCACGCTACTCCGAGACCGGACCAGATTACGTGTACAACGTGCAACGGCTGCTGCAAAAGTTCGAGACTGCGAAGCGTCTGGTGCCGCAGTCGGTGTTGCGCAAGAGCGCGCACAAGACACGGTTCGGGGTGATCTACTTCGGCTCAACCTCGCCGCCGATGGCAGAGGCCATCGAGAGCCTGGAGCTCCAGGGCACGCACGTGGACGCCTTGCGCGTACGCGCGTTTCCCTTCGACGCCGCGGTCGAAGAGTTCATTCTTGGCCACGAAGCGGTGTTTGTGGTCGAGCAGAACCGCGACGCGCAGCTGCGCACCTTGCTCGTGAACGAGCTCGAGCTCGATCCATCACGTCTTGTGCCGGTGCTGCACTACGACGGCACGCCCATCACCGCTCGATTCATTGCTGCCGCCATCGACGAACAAGCACGCAATCTGAACGTGCTGCCGCTCAAACCGGGCAAGGCGGCCTGAGGCACGCGCACGGAATTCGCCATGACCTATCTCGCCAAACCGAAACTGCATCACCCCACCCTGCCGAAGAACCAGCTTGGCTTCACGCGGCGCGACTACGAGGGCAAGATCTCCACGCTGTGCGCAGGCTGCGGGCACGATTCAATTTCGGCTGCGGTGATCGAGGCGTGTTGGGAACTCGACATCGAGCCGCATCGCGTGGCCAAGCTTTCCGGTATCGGGTGCTCCTCGAAAACACCCGACTACCTCCTCGGCAACTCGCACGGCTTCAATTCGGTGCATGGACGCATGCCGTCGGTGCTGACCGGCGCCAATCTGGCGAACCGTGACTTGATCTATCTCGGCGTTTCCGGCGATGGCGACTCGGCCTCGATCGGCCTGGGGCAGTTCGCGCATGCGATGCGACGCGGGGTCAACATGACCTACATCGTCGAGAACAACGGTGTCTATGGCCTGACCAAGGGCCAGTTCTCAGCCACGGCGGATGCCGGCTCGAAGTCAAAGCGCGGTGCCGTGAACAGCGACACGGCGATCGACATGGTTGCGCTTGCGCTGCAGCTTGGCGCCACCTACGTCGCGCGTAGTTTCTCCGGCGACAAGGAGCAGCTGGTACCGCTCATCAAGGGCGCACTCGCGCATCGAGGTGCTGCCCTGCTCGATGTCATCAGCCCCTGCGTCGCCTTCAACAATCACACCGGCAGCACCAAGAGCTACGACTACGTGCGTGAGCACAACGACGCGGTGAACCGGCTTGATTTCATGCCGAAACGCAGTCCGATCTCAGCCGACTACCGCCCCGGTTCTGTGATCGAGATCACCCAGCACGACGGCTCGCGCCTGCGCCTGCGCAAATTGCACGATGGTTACGATCCGGGCGATCGGCTGGCGGCGATAAATCACATCCACGCGCATCAGGCGCGCGGCGAAATCGTCACCGGCTTGCTGTTCATCGACCCGCAAGCCGACGACTTGCACGCCAACCTGAACACGGTCGACAAGCCGCTCAACCAACTCAGCCGGGCCGAGTTGTGCCCCGGCGCGGCAATGCTTGAGCGGATCAACGCATCGTTGCGTTGATCGCCGCGGCGCGCCTCCGCCTAACGCTGCGAGATCGGCTTGATGTCGCGTTTGGTCGCGCCGACATAAAGCTGGCGTGGCCGCCCGATCTTGTATTCCGGGTCGGCGATCATCTCGTTCAGCTGCGCGATCCAGCCCACTGTGCGCGCGAGCGCAAAAATGGCGGTAAAAAGCGGCACCGGGATGCCGATCGCCTTCTGCACGATGCCCGAATAGAAGTCGACATTCGGATACAGCTTGCGCGAAACGAAGTACTCGTCCTCGAGCGCAATCTTCTCCAGCGCCATCGCCAGCTTGAACAGCGGATCATCCTGCAGACCGAGTTCGCCCAGCACTTCGTAGCAGGTCTCGCGCATCAGCTTGGCGCGCGGGTCGTAGTTCTTGTAGACGCGATGGCCAAACCCCATCAGGCGCACGGATGAATTCTTGTCCTTCACCTTGGCGATGAACTCGCCGATCTTCTGAATCCCACCGCTCGCCTGGATCTCGTAGAGCATGTTCAACGCGGCCTCGTTGGCACCGCCATGCGCCGGGCCCCACAGGCAGGCGACGCCGGCGGCAATCGCCGCAAACGGATTGGTGCCGCTGGACGCACAAAGCCGCACGGTGGAAGTGGAAGCGTTCTGCTCGTGATCGGCATGCAGGATGAAAATGCGATCCAGTGCCCGCACCAGCACGTCGTTGATGCGGTATTCCTCGCATGGATTGGCGAACATCATGCGCATGAAGTTGGCCGAGTACGAAAGTTCGTTGCGCGGATACGTGTACGGTTGACCCGCTGTGTACTTGTAAGCCATCGCGACCAGGGTCGGCATCTTGGCGATCAACCTGATCGCAGAAATGCGCCGCTGCTCTTCGTCCCACAGGTTGATCGAATCCGGATAGAACGATGACAGCGCGCCCACCAGGCCAGTAAGAACCGACATTGGATGCGCGTCGCGGCGGAACCCGCGCATGAAGAACTGCATCTGCTCGTGCACCATCGTGTGATGGGTGACGCGGTAGACAAAGTCCTTGCGCTGTTCGACGTTGGGCAGTTCGCCGTTGAGGATCAGGTAACAAACCTCCAGGAAATCGCACTGGACCGCGAGTTGCTCGATCGGATACCCGCGATACAGGAGTTCGCCCTTGTCACCGTCGATGAACGTAATGGACGAATTGCAGGCCGCGGTGGAGAGGAACCCCGGGTCGTAGGTGAACTTGCCGGTCTTGTTGTAAAGCGCACGGATGTCGATCACGTCGGGGCCGATCGAACCCTTGTAGATCGGCAGCTCGAGCGGCGGCGTACCGTCGCTGAAGGTCAAGGTCGCTTTGTCCTTCGAAGGGTTCAGGGTCATCACATTTCTCCGATGATCAAACTTCTACGCGGTAACTTGGCGCAGGCGCGCCAACAGCGCCCTTACGTCTTCGGTGTCCAGTGGCGCGCGCAGTTGCGCGCGTTCCAGTAACAGGTCCAGCAACTCGTTGTCACCCAGTTCGAGCAGGCGCTGGAGCGCAGCGGCGGCGCGCGGATCCAGCGCGTCTCCTTCGCGCGTCAGGAAACGTTCGAGGATGAGATCGTTCTCGAGCAGACCGCGCCGCGCGCGCCAGCGCAGGCGCCGCAGTTGCGTTTCGTTCAGCCCGGTGCTCATTCCGATGCCTCCACTAGCTGCCATGCACCTTGATTCCGCGCGCGGCGTTCAGGCCGTGTCCAAAGGCTGTTCCGAAGCAACCGGCGTGCCGACCGATCCGACCTACACGGCTCGCCGCACCATCAGTTCCTTGATCTTGCCGATTGCGTGCGTGGGGTTCAGCCCCTTCGGGCAGACGTCCACGCAGTTCATGATCGTGTGGCAGCGGAACAGACGGTAGGGGTCCATCAAATTGTCGAGCCGCTCGTTGGTCGCCTGGTCGCGGCTGTCGGCGATGAAGCGGTATGCCTGCAACAGCCCCGCCGGGCCGACGAACTTGTCGGGGTTCCACCAATAGCTGGGACACGCCGTCGAGCAGCAAGCACACAGGATGCATTCGTAGAGACCGTTGAGTTCATCGCGCTCTTGCGGCGATTGCAGCCGCTCCTTCTCCGGCGGCGGGGTGTCGTTCACCAGATACGGCTTGATCGAGTGGTACTGCTTGAAGAACAGCGTCATGTCGACGATCAGGTCGCGAATTACCGGCAGACCCGGCAGCGGCTTCAGGACGACCGGCTCCTTGAGGTCGCGCATGTTCGTGATGCACGCAAGACCGTTCTTGCCGTTGATGTTCATCGCATCCGAACCGCAGACGCCTTCGCGACAGGAGCGGCGGAACGAAATACTGTCGTCGAAGTCGCTCTTGATGCGCATCAGCGCGTCCAGCAGCATCTTGTCGTGCGGTGCCAGCCGCACTTCGAGTTTCTGCATGTACGGCTTCGCGTCCTTGTCGGGGTCGTAGCGATAGATCTCGAAACGCACGATCCGGCTTACCGCCGCGGCGACCCGCACCGCGCTGCTCTCACTGGTGCTTTCGGCAGTTTTGGTCGCCATTCAGAATGTCCGTTTCTTCGGTTGAAACGTCTCGACCGTAAGCGGTTGCGTGTTGACCGGCTTGTAAGCGAGCCGATTACCTTGCGAATACCACAGGGTGTGTTTCATCCAGTTGACATCGTCGCGCTCGGGGTGGTCATCACGCGAATGCGCCCCGCGGCTCTCCTTGCGCGCCTCCGCCGAGACGATGGTGGCCTTGGCAGTTTCGATCAGATTCTCCAACTCGAGCGCTTCGATCCGCGCGGTGTTGAACACTTTCGACTTGTCGCTGATGGCGATGTTGCGGCAACGTTGCGCGAGGGCCATCACCTTGCTGACGCCTTCTTCCAGCATCGGACCAGTGCGAAAAACGGCGCAGTGCGCCTGCATCGTCTTGCGAATGTCGTTGGCGACGTCCTGCGTGCGTTCACCGTTCGTGCGCGCGTCCAGCGCTGCCAGCCGGGCTGCAGTCGTCTCGCCCGCGTCCGCCGGCAGCGGCTTGTTCTCCTTTGGCTCTGCGCGCAACGTTTGCACGATGTGATTGCCGGCCGCGCGGCCGAAGACGACTAAATCAAGCAGCGAGTTGGTGCCCAGGCGATTCGCGCCGTGCACGCTCACGCACGAGCACTCGCCGATCGCATACAAACCGCGCAGCACGGCATTCGGGTTGCCGCCCTTCGGCACCACCACCTGGCCGTGATAGTTGGCCGGCACGCCGCCCATCTGGTAGTGGATGGTGGGCACCACCGGGATCGGTTCCTTGATCGGATCGACGTTGGCGAACTTGATCGCGATCTCGCGGATTGACGGCAGCCGCTTCATGATCGTTTCGGCGCCAAGGTGGTCGAGCTTGAGCAGGACGTAGTCCTTGTCCGGTCCGCAGCCGCGCCCTTCCTTGATCTCCTGGTCCATCGAACGCGAAACGAAGTCGCGTGGAGCCAGATCCTTCAGCGTCGGCGCGTAGCGTTCCATGAAGCGGTCGCCGTTGCAGTTAAGAAGGATGCCGCCCTCCCCGCGCACGCCCTCGGTGATCAGCACCCCCGCACCGGCCACTGCGGTCGGATGGAATTGCCAGAACTCCATGTCTTCGAGCGGGATGCCCGCCCGCGCTGCGATTCCAAGTCCATCGCCGGTATTGATGTATGCGTTGGTCGACGCGGCGAAAATCCGGCCCGCGCCGCCGGTTGCCAGCACTGTGACCTTGCCCTCGAGGATCATCAACTGGCCGGTTTCCATCTCCAGCGCAACCACGCCGACACAATCGCCGTCCGCGTCCATAACCAGGTCGAGCGCCATCCACTCGACGAAAAACTGCGTGCGCACCGCGACGTTGCGCTGATACAGCGTGTGCAGCAGCGCATGGCCGGTGCGGTCCGCCGCAGCGCATGCGCGCGGCACCGGTTTTTCGCCGAAGTTGGCCGAGTGGCCGCCAAACGGGCGTTGGTAAATCGTGCCGTCGGGATTGCGATCGAACGGCATGCCGAAGTGTTCCAGTTCGTAGACGACCTTGGGTGCTTCGCGACACATGAACTCGATCGCGTCCTGATCGCCGAGGTAGTCCGACCCTTTGACGGTGTCGAACATGTGCCACAGCCACTGGTCCTCGGTCATGTTTCCGAGCGAAGCGCCGATTCCGCCCTGCGCGGCGACGGTGTGCGAGCGCGTCGGGAACACCTTGCTGAGCACCGCCACGTTGAGGTCCGCCTGGGCCAGTTGCAACGAACAACGCATGCCGGCGCCGCCTGCGCCGACGATCACGGCATCAAAGCGGCGGCGCGCTATCGCCATTGCTCATACGCTCCACAGAATCTGCGCGGCCCA
>DASQAE010000423.1:0-18431 GCA_035635915.1 Burkholderiaceae bacterium
ACCTGGTAAGGCGGCAGCGGCAAGGCCGAGCAAGAGTTCACGCCAGGGATCAGCGCCTCAGCGAGATCCATGCCCTGCAAACCGAACGCAGCGCCGGAGGTCGAGTAGACGTTCAGGGTCGTGTTGTCGAGGAAATAGTCCACGACCATGAAGTTGGTTCCGTTGTCGGCAAGCCAACCGGCGCCCGGTGTTGCGATGTGATAGTGCCCAATCCAGCCCTGCGCATCCGGGCTCCAGTCGCGCGCGCCTGGATCGAGCACGAAACCCTGCTCGAGCAGGACGCGCCCGTCACTGGACAAGCCATCGAAGTTGATCGTGATCGGCGCCGCCGCAGCTCCGGTGACCATCCCGAGCAACAGCAGCAGCGACATTACGCACGGGAAACGTTTGCCTGCACCCACGGTGTTCTCCTCCTACCAAATCACCCAGCGCTGCGCGTGGCAACACCCGTGCCCAAAAAGATGACACGTGAAAGATCAGCGGCTTGCAGCGGCCAGCGAAGCGCCGCGCATCCAGATCGTAAAGCAGCTCGACAGTCGAGCGACGAATGGATTCACGCAGGTTCGGTATAGGTGAACACAACGCCGCTGGTGGCTCCGACGCTTGCAGTACCCGTCGCCAACAGGATTCCAAGCGGCGTCAACGTCACGCCAACGGGAAGCCGGGCTCCGCTCGCGGCGACTCCGAATTGTCCGCCGCGCCGAATCTGCGCCGGGAGCGTCGGCGCAAGATCAAAGAGGATCGATATTGCGCCTGCGAGCAACGTCGGTGGCGGATCGACGGCCCACACCAGAGCGGTTGGTGGCGGTGGCACAGGAGCTGGAGAGGGAGCCGGGGTCGGCGCTGGGACGGGAGCGGGAGTCGGCGCGGGCGTGGGCGACGGCGATGGACCACCCGTTGTCGGCGCACCGCCGCCCGATCCGCCACAAGCGACCAGGCTTGTTCCGGCGCCGACCATCGCAACTGCGAACAAGAGGGCTCTGCGTTTCATCTCGACCTGCCGCCACGCCGATGGTCGTTGCGCTCATCGGCTGAAATGGAAAGTCAGGGTCGGACACAGAGGGTTTGGCGCTGGTTGCCGCAGTTAACGTGTTTGAGTGACCGCAGCGCGCCTCTTAGCGTTATCTGAGTCGATAGACGTGAACGCGTTAGCGAGCGCGCAGTGAGCACACTGATTGCTCGGCGCGCCGCGAGATAGCGAGATATCGAGGCGGCTTGCAGGCCGCGGCCCGACACTGCATGCGCCGCGGCCGCGCATTCGTTTTGCAACGACCTACTTCGTGCGCCCGTACCTGGCGGTGAAGCTTGCCTTGCCTACCTTGTTGGCGTTGATCATGAAGCCCGCGAGCGCGGCGCTTGCGTCGGCAGGCACATCGATCTTGTCGGTCTTCAGCGCATAGACGGTAAAGACGTAGCGATGCGGCTTGTCGCCTTGTGGCGGACATGTGCCGCCCCAACCGGCGAAGCCAAAGTCGACGCGCACGTTGCTTGCGCCTGGCGGCAGGTTGGCGCCGCCGACCGCGCCGGCGTTCGGCGGCAGCTCGGTCACGTTCGCGGGGATGTTCAGCACCACCCAGTGCCACCAGCCCGATCCGATCGGCGCATCCGGGTCGAAACGGTTACGGCGTAGCTCTTGGTTCCCGCGGGAGCGCCGGACCACTTCAACGCCGGCGACTTGTTTTCGCCCGAACAACCGAACCCGTTGAACTCGAAACTTTTCGGCATCGTGCCGCCGGACTTGATCTCCAGGCTCGTCAGCGAGAACCCGGCGGCCTGGGCCAACGATGAAATCGCGAACAGCGCCGCAGCGGACAGAACGTGCGGCAAAACCTTTTTTCTCGTTTTCGACTCTCCCTCGTTGCAGCAGCCATCGTTATTGGTGGCGGCGCAAATTTAGCCGCGGCCGCGTGACGCGGCGGTCAAGGTCCTTCATCGGCGCGCTTGCACAGGTAGTCGATCAGCAGCCGCGCGGCGGCGGTAAGCGATTCGCGCGAGCGCATGCAGATGACGAACCGGCGTTGCGCCCACGCGTCGGTCAACGGCACGAGCCGCAACTCGAGCGCGCGCGCAAACGTTTCCGCGGCTTCGCGCGCAACGACCGCGATACCAAGACCTGCGGCAACGTTGCGGCACGCGGCGTCGAACGTAGAAACCTGGATTCGATGACGCAGGGTCTGGTTTGCCACCGCGGCTGCACGCCGCAGTGTTGCCTGCACCATGCTGCCAGAGAGAATTTCGATCTGTTCGTAGGGCAGCGTCTCGACGAAGGCCAGCCGTTTGCGCTTCGCCAGCGGATGCGCAGGCAGGAGCGCGACACAAAGATGATCGACGCGATAGCGCGCGGTCACGAGTCCGCCCAGTTCCCCCGCATCCCAGCACACACCGAAGTCGGCGGCGCCCTCGCGCACGCCGCGCACGATCTCCGAGCTGACCCGTTCCTCCAGGCTCACGCGCACGCTCCGGTTCTTGGCGAGAAACGCTCCGACATCGTCGGGGAGAAACTCGGACATCACCGAAAGGCTGGCGAACACCCGCACGTTGCCATGCACGCCGCGCGCGAACTCGCTCAGCTCCGCATACATGCGTTCCATGGCGCTGAGCACGTCGCGCGCATGGCGCAAGAGTGCCTCACCGGCTGCAGTGGGTTCGATGCCGCGCCTTCCGCGCTTGAGCAGTTGAACCCCAAGTTCCTGCTCGATCGCGCCGATGCGCTTGCTGATCGCGGAAGCGACGATCGCCTCGCGCTCCGCGGCGCGCGCGATGTTCCGCTCCTCGCAGACCGCAACGAACATGCGCAGGGTGACGGGATCGAAGTGGCGCTTCACGGGCGCGATTGTGCCATTCCAATGCGGAACGACTACGGTTCCAAAATTGATCTGCGTAGCTGTTCGGGAATGCCTAAAGTGCGCTCTCAATGCGAACGTGGAGATGCGTCGTGCGTGCCCTGCCCAGCTCGGTCGTCATCCGCGAGGTCGGCCTGCGCGATGGTCTGCAAAACATCGCGACCATCCTGCCGACAGAACACAAGCTTGAATGGCTGCGCCAGGCGCATGCCGCGGGCATGCGCGAGATCGAAGTCGGATCCTTCGTCCCGTCAAGGCTGTTGCCGCAGCTTGCGGATACGGCCGAGGTGCTCGCCTGCGCGAAGACGCTACCCGGCCTGTTCGCCTCCGTGCTGGTACCGAACTTCACTGGCGCTGAACGCGCGCTCGCAGGTCGCGCCGACCTGCTGCTTGTTCCACTGTCGGCGAGTCAAGCGCACAGCCTGGCCAACCTGCGCAAGACGCCGGACGAAGTGGTCACCGAAGTCGGTCGGATCCGGGCGCTGCGCGATTCGAGCGGATCGAAAACATTGATCGAGGGCGGCGTTGGCACGGCGTTCGGTTGCACGCTCCAGGGCCAGGTGGCGCCGGCCGAGGTGCTGCGCCTGGTGCAAGCGCTGCTCGATGCAGGCGCCGACCGCGTCAGCCTCGCAGACACGGTCGGATACGCCGATCCACGCCGCGTGAGCGAACTGTTCGAACAGGCCCTGCGCATCGCGGGCGAGCGCTTCTGCTGCGGCCATTTTCACGACACGCGCGGGCTCGCCCTGGCGAATGTCTACGCAGCGCTCCAAGTGGGTGTTGCGCGTTTCGATGCCTCACTCGCCGGCATCGGTGGCTGTCCGTATGCGCCGGGCGCCAGCGGCAACGTGTCGACCGAAGACCTCGCTTTCATGCTCGCGAGCATGGGGCTTTCCGCCGGCATCGATCTGGCACGCCTGCTCGCGTTGCGCGCCCAGGTCGCGGACTGGCTCAGTGGCGAGGAACTGCATGGAACGTTGTGGCGCGCAGGCGTGCCGAAGACCTTCCACACTGCGCAGCAAACCGTCGCCAGCTGAGGACCACGTGGACGCTACCACTCAAACCGGGCAAACCGGACTGCCGTTGCAAGGCGTGCGGGTGATCGAGTTCACGCACATGGTCATGGGACCGACCTGCGGCATGATCCTCGCCGATCTCGGCGCCGAGGTGATCAAGATAGAGCCGCCGGGCGGCGACAAGACGCGCAACCTGCCGGGACTGGGCATCGGGTTCTTCCGCACTTTCAATCGCAACAAAAAAAGCGTGGTGCTCGACCTCAACACCGCGCAGGGACGTGCGACCGCACTCGAGCTGATCGGGCAGTGCGACGTGATGCTGGAAAATTTTCGCCCCGGCCTGATGGCTTCGATGGCGCTGGACCACGCGACCTTGTCGAAGACGTTCCCGCGCCTGATCTACGTCTCGCACAAAGGATTCCTGCCTGGGCCGTACGAGAAGCGCCTTGCGCTGGACGAGGTGGTGCAGATGATGGGCGGGCTCTCATACATGACCGGGCCGCCGGGGCGGCCATTGCGCGCCGGCACGTCGGTCAACGACATCATGGGCGGCATGTTCGGTGCGATCGGTGTGCTGGCGGCACTACGCGAGCGCGAGCGCACCGGCCGCGGTCAGGAAGTGCAAAGTGCGTTGTTCGAAAACTGCGTGTTCCTGGCGGCCCAGCACATGCAGCAGTATGCGATGACGGGCGAGCCACCGGCGCCGATGCCGGCACGCGTGTCGGCATGGAGCGTGTACGACGTGTTCAAGCTCGCCGCTGGCGAACAGTTGTTCATCGGCGCGGTCAGCGACAAGCAATTCCAGACGTTGTGCCAGGTTCTGGAGCGGCCCGACCTTGCCGCCGAGCCGCAATTGCAAACCAACGCGCAACGGGTCGCGGTTCGTCCCGCCCTGCTGGAGCGCCTCGGTGAGATCCTCAAGGATCATGAGATCGACGCGCTGTCCGCGAAGCTCGAGGCCGCAGGTATTCCGTACGCCCGCATCGTGCGGCCCGAGCAGCTGCTCGACGATCCGCACCTGCGCGCGAGCGGCGGGCTAGTGCCCATGCACACCGACGACGGCGGTACCACCGAGGTCGTGCTGCTGCCGCTGCTGATGGGCGGGCGCCGCCCGGCCGTGCGTCAACCGCTGGCGCGTGTCGGTGAACATACGCAAGAAGTTCTTGCTCGGCTGGCAACACCACCTGCCACATGAGCGTGCATCCACATAACGGGTTTCGGTCAGGAGACACCATGCAAGTCTCGTCACTTCGCCGCGCCGCCGTCTTGTGCGCGGCCGCTGCATTCTCGTTAAGCGCGCACGCGCAGACACCGATGCGCGTCATCCTGCCCGTGAGTCCAGGATCCGGCGTCGACACGATCATGCGTGCCGCGAGCCCGGCGTTGTCAAAAGCGCTCGGCCAACCGGTGGTAATCGAGAACCTCGCCGGCGCCGGTGGTGTTACCGGCACCTCGGTGCTGGTCAAGGCGGCGCCTGACGGCCAGACCATCGGCGTTGTTTCCAACAACCACGTGATCAACCCAAGCGTCTTCAAGAAGATGCCGTTCGACTCGATCGGCGACATCACGCCGATCTCCGTGCTCGGCGCTACGCCCTTTGTGCTGGTGGTCAATCCGAAAGTACCGGCGCAGAACGTGAAGCAACTGATCGCGTTCCTGAAGGCCAAACCGGGCGCGTACAACTATGCGTCGTCCGGCAACGGCACGGTGATTCACCTTGCCGCGGCGATGTTCGTCGATGAAGCCGGAGTCGACGTGCGACATGTTCCGTACAAGGGCGTCGGTCCGATGGTGACTGACCTCATCAGCGGCCAGGTCGAGTGGGGCGTGGTGGCACTACCGGCCGCGATGGGCCACTTGAAGAGCGGCGCGTTGCGGGCGATCGGCGTCGGCGGCAAAACGCGCGCCGCCGCTGCGCCCGAGATTCCAACCATCGCGGAACAAGGCCTGCCCAATTACGACGTTGCCGGATGGTTCGCCGTGATCGGACCCGCCAAGATGGCGCCGGATCAGGTCAAGCGCATCCACGATGCATTCGCGACCGCCTTCGTCACGCCGGAGGTCAAGGATGCGATGGACAAACAGGGCAACGCCATCAATCCATCGACGCCGGAAGCCGCCGCGCAGTTCTTTCGCAGCGAAATGGCGCGTTACGCCGCGCTGGTCAAGAAGGCCGACGTCAAGGTCGAGTGACGTGCTCGAAGCGTCTAAAGTTCGCTCCGCGATGATCGATCCGCAACGCTGCATGCGACCGGTGGTCTCCAGTCAATGAAGGAGCAAGTCATGCCTGATCTGTTCGACAACCCCATGGATTTGATGGGGTTCGAGTTCGTCGAGTTCGCATCGCCGACGGCGGGCACGCTCGAGCCCGTCTTTGAAGCGCTTGGCTTTCGCAAGGTGGCGCAGCATCGATCCAAGGACGTCGCGCTGTTTCGCCAGGGCGAGATCAACTTCATCGTCAACAACGAGCAGAAGAGCGCCGCATCCTATTTCGCCGCGGAGCACGGTGCCAGCGCCTGCGGCATGGCATTCCGCGTGCGCGATGCGCACAAGGCCTACGCGCGCGCGCTCGAGCTTGGCGCACAACCGATCGAGATGCCCACTGGCCCGATGGAACTGCGCCTGCCGGCAATCAAGGGCATCGGTGGCGCCCCGCTGTACCTGATCGACCGTTTCGAAGAAGGCAAGTCGATCTACGACATCGACTTCGAATTTTTCTCGGGCGTCGACCGGCACCCGAAAGGGCACGGCCTGAAGATCATCGACCATCTGACGCACAACGTGTACCGCGGTCGCATGTCCTACTGGGCGAGTTTTTATGAGCGCATCTTCAACTTCAAGGAAATCCGCTACTTCGACATCAAGGGCGAGTACACCGGTCTGACCTCGAAGGCGATGACGGCTCCCGACGGCAAGATCCGCATCCCGCTCAACGAAGAGGCCTCGCGCAACACCGGTCAGATCGAAGAGTTCCTGCTGAAGTTCAACGGCGAAGGCATCCAGCACATCGCGCTCCTGACCGACGATCTGATCCGCAGCGTCGACAGCCTGCGCGCTGCCTCCGTGCCGTTGATGAGCGCGCCGTCCGCCACTTACTACCGCATGCTCGACGAGCGCCTGCCCGGCCACGGTGAACCAGCAAATGATCTGCAGTCGCGCGGCATCCTGCTCGACGGTTCGACCGAAGGCGGCAAACAACGCCTGTTGCTGCAGATTTTCTCCAATACCTTGCTGGGTCCGGTGTTCTTCGAATTCATCCAGCGCAAAGGCGACGAAGGTTTCGGCGAAGGCAACTTCAAGGCATTGTTCGAATCGCTGGAGCGTGACCAGCTCGAACGAGGAGTGATACAAGCGGCGTAGCCGCTTGTATCACCCGGTCGCACTAGGCTGCGGCACTCGACTGAACCTTGATCGCGGCGCAACGTCGAAACGGAGCGAACCGATTCACCGTACGAAGCTTTTTGCCGATGCGCGGTTGACGTACGCGGGCGGTCGCAAGACCGAACGCCCGCTGACCCGCCAGTTTCCGGCGCGCCTTGCGTTCAACCGCATGGCGCGCGTTTCCCTTGCTGCGTGCCTGAGCGCACTCACGTTGCTCGGGCTGCCAGCTGAGGCAGCCGAATCCGACCCGCGCTCAGAGCGCGAGTTCTTCGGTCTGCTGCGCGCTCGCGATCTCACACCGTTCGGATTGGGGATGGGGTTAAAGGGAGAAGCAGCGACCTGATCACGGAAGACGGCAAGGTGGCGACCTTGGCTTCTTTTCCGCACGCGGTGTGATCCCACCAAACACGCGCGCCGGCGCAGCGCTGGCATTCGCTCCTGCGCCGACCCTCGTATGATCCGCGCGGTCGTAAGGTCACGATCGCGCCGCCCGATCCGATGTTGAAGTTGACTTATTTGTCCAGCAGCCTGCTGCTCGCCGCCCTTCCGGCGCTTGCGCAAACGCCAGCACCAGCGTCGACCTACACGGTCCGCTTGTTGACCCCGGAGACCGCGCTCAAGGCGGTGTCCGCGGCGCTCGCGGACTGCCGTAAGCGCGGCTACCAAGTCGCCGTTGCGGTCGTCGACCGAGCCGGTGTTACGCAAGCGCTGCTGCGCGATCGTTTCGCCGGCGCGCACACGCCGGACACAGCGGTCGGCAAGGCGTGGACCGCGGTCAGCTTTCGCACCGATACGCTCGCGCTGGCCCAGCAAACCCAGCCTGGCCAGCCGAGTGCAGGCGTGCGGCATCTGCCGCGGGTGGTCGCGGTCGGCGGCGGCGAGCTGATCGAGGCGGGCGGCAACCTGCTCGGTGCAATCGGCGTCTCCGGTGCACCCGGTGGGGATGCCGACGCCGCCTGCGCGCGTGCGGGTATCGCCGCAATTCGCGACGAGATCGATTTTTAGGCATGGCAGAGCGCGTAAACAGGCGCGGCATGCGGTGCTTCTTCGGTTCTTATTCCGCTGGTGCGAGCGGCCGTGGCGCGATAGGCTGCATGGCCATTTGCCGCTGTTTTGCCGGCACTGCACAGCGGTGCACGCGACGCGACGGCGGCGGTCGGGACCAGGCGTGACATCGTCTACTTCAGCTTCAGCATCCTCCTCGGCCGCCGCGCGCGTGCTGGTGGTGGACGACGACCCGCTGTCAAGCTCACTGCAGGCTCACCTGGCGCTGCTGCTGGGCCATACCGCGACGATCGAGCACGATGCGGAACGTGCGGTCGAACTTGCCCTTTCGGGCAACTTCGATCTGGTGCTGCTCGACCTCGGCATGCCCAAGGTCGACGGATTCGAGGCGCTGCGCCGGCTGCGCGAACAGGAAACAAAAACCGACCGCCTGCCGCTGCCCGTGATTGCGGTGACGGGTTATTCGTCCGAGTCCGACCGGTTGAGCTGCCTGATGGCCGGTTTCAACGAGCATTTGAGCAAACCGGTGCAGGCAGCCTCGCTCGCGAACGCGATCGAACGTGCGCTGGGCACGCGCAATCCACCGCGCCAGCAAGGCGAGCGCAAGGTGCAGGAGTCCGACGCAGAACGGCTGCGCGCGACGGTGCGGCGGTTAAGCGGTGTCAAACCCGGCGATCGCCAGTTCGCGCCCACCGTGACCGAATCTTTTGCATTGCGTTCGGCCCAGCTTATCGAGACGCTCAACATGGCGGTCGAGGCGAGCGACGCCGAGCAGGCGACACGCGCCGCGCGCGCGCTCAAGGCGAGTGCGGAGTTTCTTGGTGCGCTGCGCCTGGCGCAAATGAGTGCCGAGCTGGACCGGCTGACCGCCGAGGGCTCGTGGACCGCGGCGGCAGAGCTGTTGCATGCCGTGGGACACGAGCATCAGGCCGTGCTCACGCTTTTGTTCGAATCGGCGCGCTAAAGACCGCGATGGATACCAGCGGGTCGACAACACCGAGCGCCCAGGAAATCGCCCTGCTGCGCAAGCTGGCGCGGCTGACGCGCATCGGCGCGTGGGAAATGGACGTCGCAAGCGAGCGCGTCTTCTGGACCGAAGAGGTGTATCGCCTGCACGAGGTCGATCCGACGGCGTTCACACCCACACTCGAGACGTCGCTGGCTTTCGTCGCGCCCGAGGCGCGTCCGCTTGCGCGGCAGACGGTCCGCAACGGCATCGATCGCGGCATTTCCTGGGATCTGGAGCTGCCGGTGCTCACGGCGCGCGGGCGCCGCATCTGGGTGCGCGCGCGCGGCGAGCCGGAAATGAGCGGGGGGCGCTGCATGCGGCTGGCCGGGACGCTGGAGGACATCACGGCCGCACGCGTGGCGCGTGAGGCGTTGCGCGTCCGCACCAGCGAAAGCCGCAAGCTGGCGCTAGTGGCGGAGAACACCAGCGACCTGGTGCTGATCACCGACCCCGAGCACCGCATCGAATGGGTGAACGCCAGTTTTGAACAGGTGACCGGGTACACATCGGCGGAAATCATCGGCAAAACGCCACGCAGCCTGCTCGGGGGCCCGCCCGCCTATTCGCTCGCCGCCGCACAGACCAACGAAGGTTTCCGGCGTGCCCCGCCGACCACCGGCGTGCCGCTACAACTGCACCGCAAGGACGGTTCGGAATACTGGGTCGAGCTCGAGCAGCGGCCGGTGCGCGACGAAACCGGCGCAATCACCCACTTCATCGAGATCCAGCGCGATGTGACTGCGCGCCGCGAGGCACGCCAGCGCGAACAGGATCTCGCACAACGGCTGCGGCTCATCACGAGCAGCACCCGCATCGGCATCTTCGAACGCGATCTCGACACGGGCATCGGGATCTGGGACGAAGAGGCGTTCCGCCTGCTCGGCTTCCCGCCTGGGCCGGGTGCGCCGCCGCTGGCGTCGTTGCTCAAGCGCGTCCATCCGGATGACCGCGCGTCGTACGAGACATATCTGGACGACGTCCTGCACGGCAGTATCGCGCGCGACATCGAATACCGGGTCGTGTACGAAAACGGCCAGATTGGCCACCTGCACGAACGCGGCAGCGCGGATCGCGCGCCGGGTGGACGACGTTTCGTGATCGGTGTCGTGCTGGATCTGACCGAGCGGCGCGTCGCCGAGCGCCATGCCCTGGCGGCCGCAGAACAGCTTGCGCTTGCCGTTAGCGCCACCGGGGTCGGGTTCTACGTTCTGGCCGGCGACGGCGCGGCCTGGATCTGTGACGCGCAGGCGAGCGCGCTGCTCGGCTTCGAAGCGAAGGAATCACGCCTGGCGCAGCGGACCATCGAGCAGATGATCATGCTCGAGGATCGGCCGCATGCGGAACGGCTGCGGGTCGAGCGCGTATTGGCCGAAGGCGCGGCCGAGGTGAGTTTCCGCATCGTCCGCCGCGACGGCGCAAGACGCTGGATGCGCGCCCGCTGCGCGGTCGCGCCACCGGCCGCCGGCCGTGGTGCGCGCGTATTCGGCATCATGGTCGACATCACCGAGCAGAAAGAGCACGAGTTGCAGCAGGCGCTGCAACAGGAGCGGCTCGGGCTTGCGGTAGGCGCGGCCGGCATCGGCACTTGGGAAACCGATCTTCTGACCGGCGCCATCGTCTGGAGCGACCAGCTGCGCGCGATCTTCGGCATGGCTCCCGATACGCCCGTGCCCGACCCCGAGACCTCGCTGCAAATCGTGCTCGCCGAGGATCGGCCCAGTGTTGTCGCCGCGCGCAAGGAAATTTCGGCACCCGGCCGCTTCGCGGAGCTCGAGTACCGCATCCGCCGTCCCGACGGCGAAGTACGCCACGTCCTTACCCGCCGGTCCGCGCAGTACGACCAAAGCGGCCGTGCGGTGCGCGTGTTGGGCGTGATGTTCGACGTAACTGAGGCGCGGCGGGCGGCCGAAGCCCTGCAACAAGCCATGGCGCGGCTCGAACTCGCCACGGGAGGCGCTGGCGTCGGCGTGTTCTCGCGCGACTTCGTCACCAACGAGGCGCACTGGGATGCGCAAACGTTCCGCCTGTTCGGATTCGAGCCTTCGGCACACGTACCCGACTGGCCGCAATTGCTCGCGGCGCTGCATCCGGACGATCGCGAGCGTTACGGCCGCGTCCTTACGCACGCCGCTGCGACCGGCGAATTTCCGGACTCGGAGTTGCGGGTCCTCAATCACGACGGCACGGTGCGACATCTGCTCGTGCGCGGCCGCGCGGAGCGCAATGGCACGGGCACGGTCGCCAGCCTCGCCGGCGTGGTACTCGATATCACTGCGCGCAAGGAGGCCGAAAACCGCGCCGCCGAATACGCCGAATGGCTGCGCCTTGCCACCGAATCGATCGGTATCGGCTTTGCACAGCGCAATCTGCTTACCGGTTCCGGCAAGTGGAGCGACCAGGCAAAACGCATGTTCGGCTTGCGGCCAGAAGCGCCTGCGCCGACGGTGCAGGAATTCCTTGCCCGCACCGCCCCCGAAGACCGGGCGCGCGCCGAGCAGATGATGAGCGCGCCGCCGGCGAGTGGACGCACGAACGAAGTCGAGATCAACCTGCTCGGCGTCGACGACGTTCGGCGCAGGCTGCTCGTGCGCTTTGCCGCGCACCACGATCAAAACGGGCGCGCGGTCCAGCTGTATGCGGCTGCCATCGACGTGACCGAATCACGTGCTGCCGAGGATCTTTTGCATGCGGCGCAGCGCCGGCTCGATCTGGCGACCACCGGCTCGGCGATCGGCATCTTCGAACGCGAACTCGACAAGGAGCACGCGTACTGGTCGCGCGAGACGTTTGCGCTTTGGGGCGTGCCGGAGCAGCCGCACGCTCCGAACTGGCGCGAGCTGGTGGCGATGGTGCATCCCGATGACCGCGCGATGTTCGAGTCGCAGTGGCATCAACTGACCCGCTCGACCGAGTTCGTCGACTCGGAGTTCCGCATCGCACGCGCCGATGGCACAGAGGCCTGGCTGCTCACGCGCGGGCGGCTCGACCCGGGCGAAGGTGCACGCGCCGCTCGCGTGATCGGCGTTGCGCTCGATATCACGCTGCGCAAGCGGGCCGAACGGCGCGCCAGCGAGATGGCAGGCTGGCTCGGTCTTGCAACACGCACGGTCGGCATTGGCCTCTGGTACCACGATCTGGACCAAGACCGGCCGATCTGGGATGCGCAGATGTTCCGCCTGTTCGGCTTGAATGCGGGCGCCGGCACGCCGAGCGACGCAGAGTGGCTGGCGATGATCTTCGAGGAGGATCGCACGCCGCTGCAGCTCGTGCACACGCAACCGGCGCCACCGAAAACGACGCTGTCGTTCGAATATCGCATCCGTCGTCCGGACGGTGAGGTGCGTCACCTGCAATCGCGCCGTGCGTGCCTGTATGACACTTTGGGACGTCCGCAACGCGTTTTCGGCGCGGTCATCGATATCACCGAGACCCGGGTGGCGACCGCCGCACTGTCGGCGGCACAGGCGCGCTTGAGCCTTGCGGCCGAGGTGGGTGGCATCGCCTCCTGGGAGCGCAATCTCGAGACCGGTGAAGGACGCTGGGATCCTTTGTTGTTCCACTTCTACGGGATGGCGCCGAGCTCGCGCACGCCACCGCGGTCCGCTGCGGTGGAAGCGGTGCATCCGGATGATCGAGCGCGGTTCGAGCATGACTGGCAACGCATGCTGGAAACCGACGGCACGGTGGAATGGGAAGCCCGTGTTCTGCGTCCCGACGGCAGCGTGGGACACCTGATTACTCGCGCTCGGGCCGAACGTCGCGCCGGCGGCAAACCGTGGCGCGCGGTCGGTGCCACGCTCGATGTCACCAACCTGCGGCGCACCGCGCGCCAGTTGCAAGAGGCGCTCGAGCGCTTGCGCCTCGCCGGTGAAGCAAGCGGCATCGGCACCTGGGAACGCGATCTGAACACCGACGTGGCGGTTTGGGACACGACCATGTATCGCCTCTATGGACTGGGTGATGCGTCGCGCCCGGTTACGCGCGGCGAGGCCGTCGCGCTGGTGCATGCCGATGATCGCGAACGCGTGGTGCACGCATGGCAGGAGATCCAGCAGACCGATCAGTCGGTGGAGTTCAGTTTCCGCGTGGTGCAGCCCGATGGCACCGTGCGGCATCTGACTGCGCGCGGCAGGCTGGAGCGCCATCCCGATGGACGTCCGTGGCGCGTTCTCGGTGCAACCATCGACGTCACCGACGCGCGCCGGACGTCGGATGAACTGCGTGGCGCGCTCGAACACCTGCGCCTGGTCGGCGAAACGGCAGGCATCGGCACATGGGAGCGCGACCTGGTGACCGACGCTGCGCGCTGGGACCCGGTCATGTTCCGCCTCTGGGGCCTCGAGCCGGACGGTGCGGTGCCGAATCGCACCCAGATCCTGACGCTGGTCCACCCCGACGACCGCGAGCGCCTGGAGGCGGACTGGGCGCGCATGCTCACCGTGGATCAGACGGTGGAGTTCGAGTACCGGGTCGTTCGGCCAGATGGAAGCGTGGCGCACCTGCAGTCGCGCCGACGCGTAGAACGCGATGCCGAGGGGCGGCCGCGGCGCGCACTGGGCGCGACCATCGACATCACGGCAAACCTTATCGCGCAGCGCCAGCTGCGCGACCGCGACGACTGGCTGCGCCTGGCGGGCGCGACGACCGGCATCGGGTTCTTCTTGCATCCGGTCGACGGCAAGGGCGACTTCAACGATCCGCAGTTGCGACGCATCTTCGGTTTTCTCTCCGACGCCGAAGGTAACCGCGAACATGAATACCTCGAGCGCGTGCTGCCGGAAGATCGCCACTTGCTGACCCAGGCACGCGAGCAGGCGCTGCGTACCGATGCGGCGGTCGAAATCGAGTACCGCATCCGGCTCCCAGACGGTTCGGTGCGCTTCATCCTCACGCGCCGCACGTTGCAGCGTGATAAAAATGGGCGTCCATTGCACGTGTCGGGCATTGCAATGGACGTGACCGAGTCGCGCGTGACGGCGCGCGCGCTGCGCGCGGCCAATGAACGGCTGCAGCTTGCGACGACCACGGCGCGCATCGGCATCTGGGAGCGCGACCTGGTGCAGGGCGACATGCTATGGGACGAGCGGCAGCGCGTCATCTATGGCGTCGACGCGCGCTGGCGTCCGGACTTCGAGCGCTGGCTCGCGCTGGTACACCCGGCGGACCGCGAGCGCCTGCGCCAGACGTTTTTGGCGCCGACGCAAAGCGGCAGCATCGAATACCGCGTGGTGCGGCCCGACGGCGAGACGCGGACGCTGGTCGGCAACTTCACGCTCGAGAGCGATCTCAAGGGTGCGCCGTCGCGCCTGCTCGGCACCAACCTCGACGTGACGGAAGTGCGCGCCGCACAACGCGAGCGCGACGCGCTGGTCGAGCGCATGCAGATCATCTCCGAAACCGTCGGCGTCGGCGTGTGGGATTGGGATCCCGATTCGAATACGTCGGTCTGGAACGATCGCATGTACGAACTGTTCGGCCACACCCGCGAGTCGTTCGCGTCGCGCACGTGGCTCGACATGCTGCATCCCGACGACGTTCCTGGCGCCGAATCTGCAATGCAGGCTGCGCTGGGCGATGGCGCCAGTTTCGACATCGAGTTTCGTGTCGTCTGGTCGGACGGGAGCGTGCGCTGGATCGCATCGCGCGGACGCGCCGAGCGCGACGCGCTCGGTCGCACCGTGCGCGTGCTGGGCGTCAACATGGACATTTCCGAGCGCCGCCGCAGCGAGCAGGCAACGCGCGACCTGCTGGAACGGATGCAGCTCACCACCAAGGCGACCGGCATCGGCCTGTGGGAATACAACCTGGCAGCGCGTGCCTTGCATTGGGACGAGCAGTTATATCGCCTGGTCGGCCGCACGCCGGAAGATCTGCCGGATCTGCGCCGCGACTGGACCAGCGTGCTGCACCCGGACGACGCCGAGCGGCTGGGCAAGGAGCAGCGACGCGCGCTGCGCGACCGGCGTGCGCTCGATGTCGAAGTTCGAGTCGTGTTGCCCGACGGATCGTTGCGTTATCTCACGCTGCGCGGGCAACTGCGTTTCGACGCCCATGGCCGCCCGCTGACCCAGTTCGGTGTCGCCTTCGACGTCACCGAGCACAAACTCACCGAAACTGCGTTGCGCGCAAAAGAAACCGCCGAGCGTGCCAGCCAGGCAAAAACCGAGTTTCTCTCGCGCATGAGCCACGAGCTGCGCACGCCGCTGAACGCGATTCTCGGTTTTACCCAGATCCTGGAAATCGATCAGGCATATCCACTTGCGCCGTTGCAACGCGACCGCGTGCAGCACATCCAGCAGGCCGGGTGGCATCTGCTGTCACTCATCAACGAGATTCTCGATCTGTCGCGCATCGAAGCGGGCAAGGCGCGCCTGTCGATGTCGATCGTGCCGCTGGGGGAAGTGATCGACGAGTGCCTCGCGCTGGTCGGCACCGATGCCTCCAAGCGGCACATCGAAACGATCGTACTGCGCCAGGCAGAAGCGCCCGAATCGGTGTGGGCCGACCGGACGCGCGTCAAGCAGGTGCTGCTGAATCTTCTTTCCAACGCGATCAAGTACAACCGCGAAAGTGGATCGCTGCGCGTTACCGTCGGCGCGGACTCCGATGGCAACGCGATGATCGCGGTGCGCGATACGGGTCACGGGCTCTCGGCCAAGCAGATCGATCAGCTGTTCCAGCCGTTCAATCGGCTGGGGCTGGAGTCGGCGCAGATCGAAGGCACCGGGATCGGGCTCGCGTTATCGCTCAAGCTGACCGAGCAGATGGGCGGGCGTCTCGAGGTTTCGAGCGAGCTTGGTGTCGGCACCGAGTTTCGTGTCACCCTGCCCGTTGCCACCACCCAGATCGACCGCTCGCAGGACATCACGGCCCCGCTCACCGGCCTGAGCGAGGGCCTGCGCGTGCGGCGTGAAGACGTGCGCGGCAGTCTGCTTTACGTCGAGGACAACCCGGATAACGTCACGGTGGTCGAACACATGCTGGCGCTGCGGCCGCAGGTGAAGCTATTCACCGCGCCCGATGGCGCGACGGCGCGCGTGCTCGCCGCAGCATGCCAGCCCGACCTGATCCTGCTCGACATGCGACTTCCCGACACCGACGGTTTTACCCTGTTCCACGAGTTGCGGGCGCAGCCGGAAACAAGCGAAATCCCGTGCGCAGGCGTTTCCGCGAATGCGCTGCCCTCGGATGCGGCGCACGCGCGTAAGGCCGGTTTTGTCGAGTACTGGACCAAGCCGCTCGATGCAGGCCAGTTCCTGCGCGGTATCGACGCGCTGCTGACGCGCCAGCGGTCCTAAGGCTTTTTGACCGCAATGGCGCAGAGGACGCAGAGAAGAAGCATGCACTTTGTCATCCCGAGCCGGAGGCGAGGGATCTCAGTCTTCGACGCCCGAGATTCCTCGCTTCGCTCGGAATGACGGCAAGTATTGCCTTTCTCTGCGACCTCTGCGTCCTCTGCGGTAAAAGATTCCTTGCGCCTACAATCGCTGCGTTGACCACGGGCCCGCGGTCGCACTGCTCTCGCTTCACCCCTCCCGCATGCGCAACGAAAAGGTCGTCACTGTCAGGCGCGAAGACTATCGGCCGCCCGCGTTCCTGGTCGAGCGCATCGAGCTGACGTTCGACCTGGATCCGGTTTCGACCACTGTCGAGGCGCGGCTCGAAGTACGGCGCAACCCGGCCGTGCAGGCGGGACCGCTCGTGCTCGACGGCGAAAACCTGCAGTTGCTCGGCATCGAAGTCGATGAGCGCCCGCTTGCGACGTTCGACCTCGCCGACGGACGGCTGACGATTCCACTCGCTCCCGACACCACAGGCGCGCTCGTGCGCGTCCGCAACACCGTGGCGCCCGACAAGAACACCGAGCTGATGGGATTGTTCCTCTCGCATGGCAGCCTGTTCACGCAATGCGAGGCCGAAGGTTTCCGCCGCATCACCTTCTTCCTCGACCGTCCCGACGTGATGGCGACCTACTCGGTGACGCTGCGCGCGGACAAGGAACGTTTTCCGGTGCTGCTTGCCAACGGCAATCTGGTTGACCAGGGCGACCTGCCGCAGAGACGACACTTCGCGCGCTGGGAAGATCCGTTTCCCAAACCCTCCTATCTATTCGCATTGGTCGCGGGTCGCTTCGAATGTCGCGAGGAGCGGTTGCGCACGGGCTCCGGACGCGATGTGCTGCTGCAGATCTGGGTGGAACCGGGCCAGCTCGACAAGACGGCGCATGCGATGGAGAGCCTCAAGCGCGCGATTCGCTGGGATGAGCAACGCTTCGGCCTCGAGTTGGATCTCGACCGCTTCATGATCGTCGCCTCGCACGACTTCAACATGGGCGCGATGGAGAACAAGGGACTCAACATCTTCAACGCCAAGTACGTGCTGGCCAATCCAGCAGTCGCCACCGACGCCGACTTCGCGAATATCGAATCGATCGTGGGCCACGAGTACTTCCACAACTGGACCGGCAACCGCGTTACGTGCCGCGACTGGTTTCAACTGAGCCTGAAGGAAGGCCTGACCGTATTTCGCGACCAGGAGTTTTCCGCCGACATGATGCTGGGCGACAGCGCGGCGCACGGCGATACCGGGACGTGGGCGCGTGCGGTCAAGCGCATCGAGGACGTGCGCACGTTGCGTGCGGCGCAGTTCCCCGAGGATGCGGGCCCGCTTGCGCATCCGGTGCGGCCCGATTCGTATCAGGAGATCGGCAACTTCTACACCGCCACGGTGTACGAAAAAGGCGCCGAAGTGGTGCGCATGCTGCAGACGATTCTCGGTCGCGACGGATTCCGGCGCGGCCTCGATCTGTACTTCCACCGCTATGACGGCCAGGCGGTCACCTGCGAGGATTTTGTCGTTGCGATGGCGGACGCGAACCCCGATGCCCTTGATGCAAGCCGGCGGCAGCAGTTCGTGCGCTGGTATTCACAGGCAGGTACACCACGGGTCGCGGTCAGCAGTCGCTACGACGCCGCAAGCCGAACGTTCGAACTCACCCTGTCGCAGGCATGTCCGCCGACACCGGCGCAGGCGGAAAAGGAGACCTTCCTCATCCCACTGTCGATCGGCCTGCTCGCGCCGGACGGTGCCGACCTCCCGCTGCAGCTCGAAGGCGAGGCACAGCCCGGGGATTACACACGCGTGCTCGAATTGACGCAGAGCACGCAGACGTTCCGG
>DASQAE010000424.1:0-2965 GCA_035635915.1 Burkholderiaceae bacterium
GACCAATTGCGATCTGAGTGCGACAGCGCGTCGGGCTCTCGGCTACCGGCTACTTCGCGACCCAGGCCTCGTTCGTTTCGTCCCAGCGATGCGTGCGCACGAAGTGCAGCGTTTCGGCGTGCACCTGCTCGCGCGACATCGCGCTCATGTCGCGCGGGCCCGACCGTAGCGGCGTCCAGCGGCGCGAGAGCTCGTCCCAGCGGTTATTGCGCAGGTACTCATCGCGCGCGGCCACCACCTCGCCGCGCGGTTTGACACCCGCAGGCGGCCCGAAGCCGGGCTTCATGACCCAAAGCTCGGTGCCTTCGTCCCAGCGGTGAGTCATAAGGAAGCTTTCACGCTGCGTAGTGATCTGCGCGCGCGTGGGCGACGCCCCCGTTTTGTCGGCCACGTTCTGTGCATTTGACCAGGCCGCGAAGGCCGCCAAAGAAAGACCGAGGAGAAGGGAAACAGTGTGTAGGTGCTTCAAGGTGAATACTCCCACTTCAGTTTGGCGTCGGTTGTCGAGTTCTTTGCATCGGTTCGCCGTTGTTCCACTCGAGCGAGGCTCGCGCGCCGTGCGTAGCGTGCGCGCAACGCACAGTCCGATCTGTGCGGCACCGCGCTTATGCCGTTGCATGCGGCGGCAAGTTCGAAGCACTGGCTATCGATTCGAAATGATCGACGTGGATCACAATCGGGTCGACAAGGTCCTCGTTGCGCCAAACAAGGCAGCCACAATCGCTTGATCAGGGCGGCACCTTTGTACGTTAGCGCACGGACGTTGTGATCGACCGATCCCTACGCTCGGGCTTTCCGGTCCGCCGCAGCAGCAGCGGGATCGAGGGAGCCGCGTTGCTCCGGAGAAGCTAACGGATGAGCAAACGGATGAGCAAACGTATGCCTCATGCAGTCAACGCCGAGGACTCAGCACCGCCACCCTTGGACCGAGCGGCTACCGGCGCGTTGGACCTGCGCTTTGCTTTGGCAGCTAGCCGGCAACACCTGGGAGCAGCACTGCAACAGATCGACGCGCTCCTCGAGCAAAGGTCGCGCCTCGAGCAACAATTGATTCGGCTTGCGCAAGCGGTCGCGCAGGCGCGCAGGCACGCGCATCACGATGAGCTGACCGGCCTGCCGAATCGCGCATTGCTGCTGGACCGTTTCGAGCAGGTGGTGGCTCTCGGAGCGCGGCAGCAAAAGCAGGTTGCGTTGCTGTTCCTTGACCTGGACGGGTTCAAGAGCATCAACGATGCGCTCGGACATGCCGCCGGCGACCGATTGCTACAGCAAGTCGCGGCGCGCCTGGCCGCCTGCATACGTACGTCCGACACGGCCTGCCGTTATGGCGGCGACGAATTCGTCATCCTGCTGCCCGAGCTTGATGGCCAGCAAAGCGCGGTGTCGACGGCCGAGAAAATCCGCGCCCATCTCGCGAAACCGTATTGCGTCGGCACGACCGTGATCACTGTGACTACAAGCATTGGCATCGCGCTCTACCCCGTCGATGGAAAAGAGTGCGGCGATCTGATCCGTGTGTCCGACCTGCAGATGTATCACGACAAGAGCCGCGCTCCCGCCCCGCCGAGAATCCTCGAACCCGCGCTGCACACCTACATCGCGATTCAAGCCGGGAGCACCATCATGCCTACGCGCACGCGCAGACCGACGCCTGCGGAGCAGAAATTCGAGCGCGTACAGGAAGAAGCTTTCAGCAATGAAGGTGCACCGCCTACGCTCCCTACCAGCCCCGCAGCCAACGCTGATGACGGCGGCGTCGCAGCCGGAGAAGGACAGCATTGCAGATCTTCCGGCGCCTGACGCGTTACCGCGGGGCGATCGACTTCACGCAATTCGAGGAGCCGATCCGGGCGGAACTGTTTAGCGCCGAACGGCTCGAGCAACACGCGCAAAGCCTGGCAACAGCACAAACGGTCACGAAGGATCCCGCGGACGAACGCGCGCTGGGACCACGGGTACGAGAAAATGGCCGTGTTCTGCACGAGGCGCATACTCTGATCGGCAACGCTGCGCGCCAACGTCGCACGATAACGCCCGCCGCTGAATGGCTGCTCGACAATTTCCACGTCGTCGAAGACCAGCTGCGCGATATCCGGGAACACCTTCCCGCGAGCTATTACCGCAAGCTGCCGAAACTCGCGGAGGGCCACCTGCGCGGTTATCCGCGGGTATATGGCCTTGCCTGGGCCATTGTCGCCCATACCGATAGCCGCTTCGACGCTGCCTGGTTAGTGGGCTTCGTGCGCGCCTACCAGCGCGTGCAGCCGCTCACGATCGGCGAACTGTGGGCAGTGCCGATATCACTGCGCATCGTTCTGGTCGAAAACCTGCGCCGTCTGGCCGTGCGCATTGTCGGATCGCAGATAGCGCGCCAAGGGGCGGACAAGTTCGTCGACGAGTTGCTGCCCGACACGGGCACGCGACCCTCCGACTTGATCGATCGTGCGATTCACAGCCTGAACTCCGCCGCCTTGTGGCCGGCTTTCGCCGTGCAGCTGGTGCAGCGCCTGCGCTACCAGACCGCCGGCACGCCCGCCTTGCTCGAGTGGCTCAACCGCGAGCCCGCTCTGGGTGACGGGAGCACCGACGAAATCGTGCATGCTCAGCACGCCGGTCAGGCAGCGGCGAATCTCACGGTACGTAACCTGATCACCAGCATGCGCGCAATCGCAGCATTCGACTGGCGCACCTTCTTTGAAGAGGTCAGCCTGGTCGACGCGACCTTGCGCCAACACGCCGGGTACGGCGCAATGGACTTCAAGACGCGGGATCGCTACCGCCATGCCATCGAGGAGCTCGCGCGCGGCTCGGCATGTTCGGAGATCGAGGTTGCGGCCGCTGCCATCGCGAGGACCCGGCCACAGCCCGCGGACACGCAGCGTCCCACCACGCAATCCAGGCTGCAGGACCCGGGCCTGTATCTGGTTGCCGAGGGCAGGCGCGCGCTTGAGCGGGCACTGGGCTA
>DASQAE010000425.1:0-3484 GCA_035635915.1 Burkholderiaceae bacterium
CTTAGAACAGCGTGTTCACGCCAACCACCATCGACCAGCGCGGCACCAGCTGAACGCCATTGACGTGCTGGTAGATCGGTACCTGCACGAATCCATAGAGGTGCGTCGCTCCGCTGAGCGCCACGTTGACACCCGGGC
The DNA here is from genome assembly GCA_035635915.1 of Burkholderiaceae bacterium. Classification (GTDB taxonomy): domain Bacteria; phylum Pseudomonadota; class Gammaproteobacteria; order Burkholderiales; family Burkholderiaceae_F; genus JAKANT01. Next base: position 139 of record DASQAE010000425.1, read on the forward strand.
TGAGCTGCACTGACGTCGAGCCGCTTAAATCCGGCTCTGCCGCGGCGCCCGAATCGCGGCCGCGGTGCGAAACATTCAGCTGCAGCGCAGCGCTCCATCCGCTCTCGAACTGATGCACGCCGCCAAGCGCGAAGTCGATGCGATGACCCGGGCGAAAGGAATCGCGGCTGTTCAGGGCCACCATTACGCCGGCTTGAGCGAACAACGCGTCACGTCCGGTCAGAGCGTGCCGCGCGCTTGCGCTGACGATCAGGTCGGTTGTGCCCGTACCGGGTTGCAACGAGCGTTCGGCCACAGCCCCGTCTTCATTCGCGACCGTGTGCGAACCGGTGGGCAGTTTCACCCCGCCACTGATCGAGTAAGCAGTGGTGTCCTGCAGCGGCAGCTGGTAGCGGCCAACCACCTGCACATCACCGAGGCGGCGGATGTTCCAGCGTTCCGTGACGACGGGATCGCCGGGTGTGTCGGGCAGCACATCGTGTACATGCCGCCGGTCGAGGTACGGCACGCGTACGGAGGCCGCCCAATTCGAACCGAACGCCCAGTCGAGCGTGGCGACAAGATTGCGGTTGATGGTCTCGCGTTCGAGCGTTTCTTCATTCACCTGGTCGGCGCCGATCTTATGGCTGCCTGAGAACAGCTGGTCCTGGCGCAGGTACTCCGCGCGCAGGTCGAGGTAGAAACCGGGGCTGTCCCACGACCCTTGCACAAAACGATCAGTGGTCAGCGTGCATGAGGCCGCACCGCACGAAGCAAATGCGGGCGAACCTGCGCCCGCGGCGGCGAGTGCAAGCGTCGCGAATGCGGGCGCCGCAGCACGCCGGGCAAACTGGTGGGTCATCGAAGTCTCCTGACAAACGACAACACCGCACCCACAAGCGGGCGCGGTTCATTTTTCTTCGCGGGTCGGTCAGGAAAGTGGCGGCGCGCGCGCCTGTGCACTAGGCCAGGCGAGCTGCAGGTGCGCTGCGTCGGCTGCGATCCACGTGCCGCACTCGGTGGCGCGCGCCTCGGCACAGCCGAGACTCAGATCGGCAGGCGGCGCCCACCCGAGGAACGCCAGCACGCACAAAGCGCAGTGGCGCTGGTGATGTGATTGATCCGCCGGCGCTTCATGTGCTTCATGCGCGCCGTGAGCGGCATGCTGCGCGTGTGCTTCGTGTTCGCTCGGCTGCCCGGCCGTTTCGGCCACGAACAACATCGGACCCTTGCCGAACGCCGGCCATATGTTTGCAAGCAGCGGAGCAAGGACAAGGGCGACGACGAGCACGAGCAACCACGGGCGTTGCCCGAGGGTTCGCTGCAAGTGGGTTGATGCCGTCGGCATGGCGAGGAGCGCGCGCGAGTCGAGCGCATTCTGTCACGCATATCTCGCCGGTGAACTCCCGATTGTGGGAGCACACCATCGGACAAACACTAGGTTACGAGCCCGTCCATGCGCACGACTTCGAAGTCAGTGCCTTTGACGCTGCCGAGTTCGCTGTTCAGCTTGCTGCTGTTCCAGCGTGGATCCGGCGCACCGGTGATGAACCAGTCGGATCCGTTGTCGGCGACGATCATGCCGTGGCGCTTGAGCGCTTGCAGGACGGCCTTGCTTTCAGTGCTGAAACTCCCAGGAATCACAAAACTCGACTTGAGTCGTACACGCATTCCCATGGGCGGCAGGTTGGCGCTGGTGCTCGCCGAGGCCCAATGCGTCGCCGGCGGCACATAGGCGCGCCGGCTCGACTGCACCGTGAAGCGCAGAGCGTGCGCGATCAGTCCCGCGCTCGCTTCCTCATAGCGCACCAGGCCCGGGAAGATGGGCAGGCCGGCAGCATCGGCACTGGTCCAGCCGGGCTGCGCCAACGGCCGCACGGTGTTGGAGTCGAGCACGAACACCGCGCCACAGGCCGCGTCCCAGCTTCCGTCCGACTGCGCCACCGCGCCGAAAAGTTCATACAGCTTGTTGTTGTCGCGATCGATGACGAGCACGTGCCGGTCACCGCCGCCTTCGATTGGCGCATTGCTCGGAATCGGATAAGGACCGGGATCGCTTTCGTCGCCGTAGGCGGTGAAACGGATCGGCACGCGGGTCTGAGACGCGGCAACGACCACATACGGGATGCCGAATGGCACGCCGAAATCCGGATGCAGGCCGGTGGACAAACCGATGCTTGCGATCAGATTGGCCGAATTCGCGTCGACCGGCGCACCGGAGATGTCGCGATTCCACGCGTTGTCGGCTGGGAAAGGTATCGCGCCATTCAAACGCGCGCCAATGCCGAGTTCGGCGGTTGCCAAGGAGCCATAGTGCAAGCCGACCGCAGGCGGCGATGGAACGGGAGTTGGAACGGGTGCAGGCGTTGGTGCTGGTCGAGGCGAGGGCGTTGGTGACGGAGACGGCGCCGGCGCTGGCGCTGGCGTCGGCGAGGGGATGGGCGCCGGAGTCGGGGCGGGCGCGGGTGCAGGCGCAGGCGTCGGAGCAGGCCCAGGCGCCGGCGCACCCGCGTCGGCATCACTTTCACGGCCGCCGCAGCCCGTGAGCACGGCAAGCATGCCGGCTCCGGTGGCGAAGAAGAGTCTGCGGCGAATAGGAGTCATGCCGGCCAGTCTATTGACGCACGACGCCGCCACCAGAGACCAAACGGACTAACCGCGCTGCTGTGGTTCCACCGCTCCATGTGAGAATCCGCCATCGGTGAGAACGGAGGCGGCCGTGCAAACAATCCTGATCCTGAACGGTCCCAACTTGAACCTGCTCGGCACGCGTGAGCCGGCCGTCTATGGCGCCACCACGCTCGCGGAGGTCGAGACGATGTGTCGCCAGGCGGCCCGCGAGGCCGGTTTCACGATTGAAGTCAGGCAGAGCAATCATGAAGGCGCGTTGATCGATGCGATTCACGCGGCTGGTCGCGCCTACAAGGAAGGTTCCCTGATCGGCGTGGTCTTCAATCCGGGTGGCTACACGCACACGTCGATCGCGTTGTTTGACGCAATCAAGGCGGTCGAGGTCCCGGTGATCGAAGTGCACATCTCCAACGTGCATGCGCGCGAGTCGTTCCGCCACCACTCCTATATTTCACCGGCGGCGGCCGGAACCATTGTCGGGCTGGGAGTCGATGGTTACCTGCTCGCCATCGAAGCTCTGGCGCGGCGCGCGCGTGTCGCCAAGAAATGAGAGGCGCGGCTTGAAGTAGCGCCTAGGAGTAGCGCCGAGGTCGTGGCCGGATCAGGCCGCGACTTTGAACGACTCCACCGATTCGGTAAGGCGGTTCGCGTCCGTTTTCAGCGCGATCGCGGAGCTGGCGGCTTGCTCGACCAGAGCGGTGTTGCGCTGGGTCGAATCGTTCATCTGCGTGATCGC
>DASQAE010000426.1:0-1815 GCA_035635915.1 Burkholderiaceae bacterium
GCGCGATCGGCAAAAAACGCATGCGTTAAGATGGTAGCTTCTTTGGATACGCCAGTGCGCGGAGCGTGCAAAAACCGGCGCCGCAATGAGGCAAGAGCGTCGCCTTACTTATGTCCCGCCCTCTTATGTTCTGGAAACGAATCCGGCTGACGCTCGAGATGATCAAGTTCGAGCACTCGGTTTTCGCGCTGCCGTTTGCGCTGACGGGCGCGCTGCTGGCGGTGCGGGAAGGCGGAATCAATAAGCACGCGCTGTGGGTGAAGATCGCGTGGATCGTGGTGGCGATGGTAGGAGCGCGATCGGCGGCCATGGCGTTCAACCGGCTCATCGACGCCGAGATTGACCGCCGCAACCCGCGCACGCGCATGCGCCACATTCCGGCGCGGCTGCTCTCGTCGATGTTCGGCTGGGGCTTCGTCGCGGTATCGAGCCTGGTATTTCTGTACGCCGCCCGCGAGCTGAATTCGCTGTGTTTCAAGCTGGCGCCGGTAGCGCTCGGCATTATCTTTTTCTATTCCTTCACCAAACGGTTTACAGCATTGTCCCACCTGGTTCTGGGATTTTCCCTGGGCATGGCGCCGGCGGCCGCCTGGATCGCCATGCGCGGCTCGCTCGATCCGCGCATCCTGTGGCTCACGGCGGCGGTGATGTTCTGGACCGCGGGATTCGACATCATTTACGCCTGCCAGGATTACGAATTCGACGTTGCCGAAAGCCTGTTCAGCCTGCCGCGGCGGATTGGAATCCGGCGGGCGCTCCGGGTTTCACAGGGGCTGCACGTCCTCATGATCGTGTGCCTGCTGGTGCTGGTGGACGTACTCGATCTGGGAGCGCTCAGCGTGGCGGGGATCGTGGCGGTGGGGTTATTGCTGGTGTATGAACACAGCCTGGTGAAGCCGGACGACCTCTCGCGAGTGAACGCGGCGTTCTTCACCATGAACGGCTGGGTCAGCGTGCTATTCTTTGTGTTTTGGGCCGCGGACGTACTCTTGCTGCGGCGCGCATAACCATGCAACCGTTCATCGAAGATCCGCGTTTGCGTCCGATCCTCGAGAAAGTCGAGGGGGGCGAGCGCCTGTCCTATGACGACGGCGTCGCGCTCTATCGGACCGCGGACATTCTCGCGCTGGGGTACATGGCGAATCTGGTGCGCGAGCGTCTGCATGGCTCCACCACCTATTTCAACGTCAACCGGCACATCAATCCCACCGACGTTTGCGTGGCCAGTTGCCGGCTGTGCGCTTTCGGCAAGCGAGCCAAAGACCCGAAAGCGTACACCATGTCGCTCGATCAGGTTTGGCATGTCGCGGGCGAGGGTTGGACCGAAGCCGTCACCGAGTTCCACATCGTGGGCGGTCTGCATCCGGAGCTGACGCTCGACTGGTACTGCGAGATGCTGCGCGGCCTGAAGCAGCGCTTCCCGCAGGTGCACCTGAAGGCGTTCACGATGGTCGAGATCGCGTACCTGTCGCAGCGCACGCGGATATCGGTGCGGGAAACCCTCGAGCGGCTTCGCGACGCCGGCATGGATTCGCTTCCCGGCGGCGGCGCCGAGATTTTCAACGAGCGCGTGCGCCGCATCATCTGCGACCACAAGATCGATGGCAACGAGTGGATCGAAACGGCGCGCACGGCGCACCAGTTGGGGCTGCGGTCAAACTGCACGATGCTGTACGGACACCTGGAAAATGACGAGGACCGCGCCGACCACCTGGTGCGGCTGCGCGAGCTGCAGGACGAAACGCATGGGTTCGTGACGTTCATTCCGCTCGCGTTCCATCCCGACAACACGGCGCTCGATCACATACCCAAGAC
>DASQAE010000427.1:0-3890 GCA_035635915.1 Burkholderiaceae bacterium
GACGCCCTGACGCCGAGCCCGGCGCTGCCGACCGCGGCCGAACTCGGCAAGCCGCTGCTCGAGCCGCATGCATCGTGGATGACGCGCATCACCGCGGAATGGGAACGGCGCTACACGAAGTAGATCCTAGCCCGCGCGCCAGCGAGTCCGCGGCGCGAACGCGCGCGTTGGTGCACGGGACCTTGACTTGGGCGCCGGCGCTCACGGTTGCCGTCTTCGTTGTTCCAATCGGTGCCGGCCTGCTCGGGACGCTGGCGCCCGCGTTCGGGTATCTGCCCGCCATCGGCGGCTCCGAGTTGACGTTGGCACCATGGCGCGCGTTGTTCGCTTATCCCGGGTTCCTCAGCAGCTTGACGCTCACGCTCGTCACCGCGTTGCTTGCGACGGCCGGCTCGGTCGCGATCGCGCTCGGCAGTTGCGCGTATCTGCACGGCAGCCGCTTGCAGCGCCGCGTTGGCGCGGTGATCGCGCCTCTGCTCGCCATGCCGCATGCGGCATTGGCTATCGGGTTCGCGTTCATGATCCTGCCTTCTGGATGGATCGCGCGCGGGCTTTCGCCCTGGTTGACCGGCTGGACCGTGCCACCCGACGTGCTCACGGTCGGACACCCGTCGGGTTTGCCGATCGTCGCCAGTCTCCTGCTCAAGGAAGTGCCTTACCTGATGCTGATGACGCTCGGCGCGCTGAACCAGGTTCCCGCGCGCGAGCACGCGCGCATCGCGCATTCGCTCGGTTACGGCCGCGTCACCGCCTGGTTCAAGGTGGTGCTGCCGCAGGTGTATCCGCAGATCCGCCTGCCCGTTTACGCCGTGCTTTCGTTTTCCCTCTCGGTGGTCGACGTCGCGTTGATTCTCGGCCCAAGCAATCCACCTACGCTCGCGGTACTCGCGGTGCGCTGGTTCGCCGATCCGGACACGTCACGTTATTTCGAAGCCGCGGCGGCAGCGGTCTTGTTGTTCGTTTTGGTGAGTGCGGCGATCGCCCTGTGGTTTGGGGGCGAAACGGTGGTGGCGCGCCTGGGACGGCGCTGGATCGAACGCGGTACACGTGCCGCATATGCAGCGCCGGCCGCCGCGGCCTTGACCGGCCTGCTCGCTACGCTGCTGGCGCTTGCTGCATCGGCGATAGTCGGCCTGAGTTTGTGGTCCTTCGCGCAGTCGTGGCGCTTTCCCGCCGCGTTGCCACCAACGCTGACGCTGGCCAATTGGCAACACCAGTCGATGAGTTTGCTGGGACCGGCACTCACGACGCTCGGCGTCGGGCTTGCCGCGACCCTGATTGCGCTGGCACTTGCACTCGCGTGTCTCGAGCATGAAGCGCATCTATCCACACGTCGCAGCGCCCGGGCGCGCGGCGCGCAGGTGCTCTGGCTCATCTACCTGCCGCTCCTGGTGCCGCAGGTGGCATTTCTTTTTGGCACCCAGGTGCTGTTGGTCCGGCTGGACCTCGATGCCACGTTGCTCGCCGTGATCTGGGCGCATCTGATCTTCGTCCTGCCCTACATGTTCCTTTCGCTCGCCGATCCGTGGCGGGCGTTCGATGCGCGCTACACGCGCAGTGCGCTCGCCCTTGGCCGCTCGCCGTTGCGCGTTTTCTTCGGCGTCAAACTTCCGATCCTGCTCAAGCCGGTATTGATCGCGAGCGCGGTGGCATTTGCGGTCAGCGTCGGTCAATATCTGCCAACGCTTTTTGCAGGTAGCGGACGCGTGGCGACACTCACCACCGAAGCCGTGACGTTGTCGGCCGGCGCTGACCGACGCGTGATCGGCACGTGGGCTCTGATGCAGGCACTGCTGCCGTGGGTCGGTTACCTGCTGGCGGCGCTCGTGCCGGCGCTTCTTTACGCGCGGCGCCGAGCGTTGATTCCATGAAGCGCGATCCGATCAACCCACCGGCCGGCTTTCGCACTGCGACCGAGCCATTGAGGCTGCAGCAGGTCGCAATCGCGATCGATGGCCGCGCGTTGTTCGCGCCGCTCGATATCGTCATCGCCAGCGGCGAGTGCGTCACGCTGATGGGGCCGAGCGGCTGCGGCAAGTCGACGCTGCTCAACTACATCGCCGGCACCCTCGATCCGGTGTTCCGCGCCGGTGGCAGCGTATCGATCGGCACGCAGCTGCTGGACGGCCTGCCGCCCGAACGCCGGCGCCTGGGCATCCTGTTCCAGGACGATCTGCTGTTTCCGCATCTCTCCGTCGGCGGCAACCTGGCATTTGCGTTGCCCGCCTACGTGCGTGGACGCGCAGCACGACGCGCCCGCATTGAAGGTGCGCTCCTGGAAGCGGAACTGCCTGGATTCGCGGAGCGCGATCCCGCCACACTTTCCGGCGGCCAACGCGCGCGCGCAGCACTGATGCGCACCCTGCTGGCCGAGCCGCGCGCGTTGCTGCTCGACGAGCCTTTCAATCGTCTCGACGCCCAGCTGCGAGGCGACTTCCGCGCGTTCGTAATCAGCCATGCGCGCGAACGCGGCCTGCCCATCCTGCTTGTGACGCACGACGAAGCCGATGCGGTGGCGGTCGGCGGGCGCGTGATTCGGCTCGGTTGAGCCCGGCCGCCGGACTTAAGGCGCAGAAGCGCAGCCCCGTCTGTCGAATATTCGGCTGACAACGGCGTGGAGGCATCCCTCCAAAACCGCGTTTCCGACGTGTTCGCGGACGCGCCATGAGCGAGACGGCTCATCGGCGGCGCGAACATTCATGCGGTCGGATGCCGCAAATTCGCTGTCAAGCCCTTGGGTTGCTGCGTAAGGTTCCCTCAACGCACCGGGCCCTCTCGACCGGTGCCGCAACCGGGTTTCGACGATGAGTGCAGCACCTTCAGACACGTCGGCCGTCTCCTCCCCCGCAGCGGGCGGGCAAGCGAACCATGGCTGCCTGCCGCGCGGATACCAGTTGCGCGAATTCGTTATCGAACGGGTGCTTGGCGACGGTGGTTTCGGCGTCGTGTACGCCGCGCTCGACTTGCGTCTCGAGCGGCGCGTTGCGATCAAGGAATACATGCCGTCCGCGCTCGCCACGCGCGACACCGACTATTCGGTGCAGATGCTTACCAGCCAGCGCCATCGCGCGGCGTTCGAGATCGGCCTGCGCAGTTTCATCAACGAAGCGCGCCTGCTGGCCCGCTTCGAGCATCCGGCGCTCATCAAGGTGCACCAGTTCTGGCAGGAAAAAGGCACCGCCTACATGGTGATGCCGTTTCATTCTTCACCCACGCTGCGGGCCTGGATTCGCGCGCAGCGCGAACCGATCGACGAAGTGTGGTTGCGCACGTTCCTGCTCGCCGCGATGGAAGCAGTCGAGGTCTTGCACGCCGAATCGTGCCTGCACCGCGACATCGCACCCGACAACATCCTTGTGCTCAAAGATTTCGCGCCGTTGCTGCTGGACTTCGGCGCCGCGCGTCGCGTCATCGGTGATCTGCGCAAGGCGCTGACGGTGATCGTGAAGCCCGGCTTCGCGCCGCTCGAGCAGTATGCCGACACGGTCAAGATGAAGCAGGGTCCTTGGACCGACGTGTACGCGCTCGCCGCGGTCGCGCACTACGCGCTCACCGGGCATGCACCGGCACCCGCGGTGAGCCGCGTGCTGGCCGACGAGGTCGTGCCGCTGCGGGTGCGCATGAAGGGCAAGTACTCCGATGCGTTGCTCGGCGCCATCGACACGGCGCTTGCGGTCAAGCCCGAGCGCCGGCCGCAAACGATCGCAGCGTTCCGCAATCTGCTGCAGTCGGACCAGGCCGACGAATGGGAGCCGACACGGCTCATTCGACGCGCCGCAGTGGGCTCCACTACGCACAAGTCGATCGTGACGGCGACCGATGCGGCGCAAATGGGCGCGGCGCGGACCGCACAGAACCTGTCACCGACGGCCGCGCCGAAAAGCGCGCAA
>DASQAE010000428.1:0-2672 GCA_035635915.1 Burkholderiaceae bacterium
CGCGCTTGCCTCCGGCTGCGCGGTCCTGACCGGACCGGAAACGCCCCCGACCAGCCAGCCTGCGGCACCCACGGCTGCGCCCACGCAGGCCAAGCCGGCGGAGCCGGTCCCGGCTGCGCCAACCACCGCGAAGGCGCCAGCCGCGCCAACACAGAACACCGCGCCGTCGGCGGTGGGCGCAGTGGCGCAGGTCGAGCCTTCCGCGCCAGTCGAAGCCGAGGTTCCACTCAGCGCGACGGTACAACGCGAATTCGAAAACGCGCGCCGGGCGCTGATCGCAGGGCGGCTGGACGAGGCCGAGCGCGGGTTCCTTGCGCTCACCAAATCGAACCCCGAACTGGCTGGCACGCACGCTAATCTGGGGATCATCTACCGCCAGAAGCAGAAGCTGGACGAGTCCGTTGCAGCACTCGAGCGCGCGGTCAAGATCAACCCGAAGCAGGCGGTTTACTTCAACCAGCTTGGCATTGCGTATCGAATGGTGGGTCAGTTCGCCAAGGCACGCGAGGCGTATGAAAAAGCGATCGCACTCGATCCCAACTACGCGCTCGCCCATTTGAATTTGGGGATCCTTTTCGACGTTTATCTCTGGGACAGTAAGCGCGCCCTCGAGCTATACGATCGTTATCTGTCCTTGTCGCCGGGTGGCGATGACAAGGTGAAGAAGTGGGCCAGCGATCTGCGCAATCGCAACCAGCCGCGCAGTCTGGCGGCGCGCAAGGAGCAGTCATGAAGACGATCACGGGTATCGCGCTCGTCATCGCGGCTTTCTGCGCGACGCCGTCCTGGGCCGACGATCGCGCGGATCTCGACAAGACTCAGATCATCGGCAACCGCGAGCTGCCGAAGGTGCTGTACATCGTGCCGTGGAAAAAACCACTGCCGGACGACCTTTCGCCGCGTCCGATGGTGAGCGTGCTCGACGAGGCCCTGGCCCCGATCGATCGCGACGTATTCAGGCGCCAGGTGCGTTACGACGCGCTGGTGCAGCCACAGGCGCAGGCGCCTGAGGCCAAGGCCAAGTAAGCAGTTTGGTGCAGTAAATATCGGAGAACAGCAATGAGCGCATTTGCTACGACCGTCAAGTTCTTTCAGGACTGCGGCCTTTTTATCTACCCGAGTCTGTTGATCATGGCACTGGGGCTCTCGATCGCGATCGAGCGCTTTCTTTTCCTCAACCGCGCACGCGCGGACAACCGCAAGACCTGGGATCGGCTCAAGCCGATGCTCGAAGGCGGCAAGTTCAAGGAGGTTTACAGCTACGCCACCAAGTCGGATGCGGCGATCAGCAAGATCCTCGTGAACGGGCTGTCGCGCCTGAAGTCGGCGCGCCGGCGCGAGGACATCGACGCGGCGATGGAGGAAGGCATGATGGAAATCGTGCCGCGCCTGGAAAAGCGCACGCATTACATCGCCACCTTCGCCAATGTGATCACGCTGGTCGGCCTGCTCGGCACCATCATCGGCCTGATCAAGGCGTTCACGGCGGTTGCACAAGTCAATCCGGCCGAGAAAGCTGAACTCCTGTCCGCCAGTATCTCGATCGCGATGAACAACACCGCGTTCGCGCTGATGGTTGCGATTCCGTTCCTGCTGGTGCACGCGTTCCTGCAAGCGCGCGCGGGCGAAATCGTCGACAGCCTGGAAGCCGCCAAGATCAGCTTCCTGAACCTGGCGCAGAGCCATATGCACGAAGCCGCGGCGGCGCACTGACGTCACGGCCGCTGCCAGGAGAAAGCCATGGCGATCAAACGCCTGCGCAAGCATCACGCCCAACTCGAGATCACGGCGTTCCTCAATCTGATCGTCGTGCTCGTGCCGTTCTTGCTGTCAACTGCGGTGTTCACGCGTATGTCGGTGCTCGACCTGTCGTTGCCGGCCCAGTCGTCGGGCATCGAGCAGTTGAAGACCAACAACCTGCAGCTCGAGGTCGTGATCCGGCCGGACGCGCTCGAAATCGGTGACCGCATCGGCGGGCTGATCGAGCGTGTTCCCAACACCGCAACCGGTCCCGATGTGCATCGCCTCGGCGACATCCTGCGCGAAGTGAAGAAGCAGTTTCCGGACAAGGCTGAAGCGACCGTGCTCGCCGAGCCCAACACCTCGTACGAAATGCTGATACGGGTGATGGACGCCATGCGTTCGACCCATCAGGTGGAAGGCGCCAGGATCGTGCGAGGCGAGCTGTTTCCGCAGATCTCGGTGGGTGACGCGCCGGTCAGTGTGAAGGGGAAGGGATCATGATCCAGTCCCCACTGCAAAAACGCGCCGAACGGCGCGACCGCAACAAGACGACGCTCGACATGAACCTCGTCTCGTTGATCGACATCTTCACGCTGCTGATCTTCTTCCTGCTGTCGAACACGGCGGCGGTCGAAGTGCTGCCCAGCTCGAAGGCGGTCAGGCTGCCCGAATCGACGGCGGAAAAGATACCGAAGGACACCGTGGTGCTGATCGTCAACGACAAGGACATCCTGGTGCAGGGACGCAAGGTCGCGTCCGTGGCAGAGGTGATGGCCGCCGATGGCGATCTGATCGCACCGCTGAAAGCCGAACTCGATGTGCACGCAAAAGTGCAGACGATCCGGCGCGAAAACGAAACGCAGAGCAAGGCGATCACCATCATGGGTGACAAGGACATCTCCTACCGCCTGCTGCGCAAGGTCATGGTC
>DASQAE010000429.1:0-13524 GCA_035635915.1 Burkholderiaceae bacterium
CAGCCAGTACGTTTTTCTGTTGAACGCCGTGTTGTCGCTGGTGGCGGGATTCGTGATTCTGCGCTGGCGCTCCGAGCAGAAGGTGAGCGTGCTGCCGGGCGAACGTTTTATCGGCGCGATGCGGGTTGGATTCCAGTACGCGGCGCAGTCGAACTCCATCCGCGCGGTGTTGTTACGCGTGGCCGTGTTCTTCCTGCAGTCGACCGCATTGCTTGCGCTGCTCCCGCTCGTAGCCAAGCACATGCCGACGGGCGGTGCGTGGGCGTATACGACACTGCTTGCTTCGCTGGGACTCGGCGCAGTGCTTGCCGGGTTGTGGTTGCCGCGCTTGCGTGTGCTGATCACGCGCGATCGGTTGTTGCGTGACGGATCGATCGTGCAGGCGATCGCCATGGTGTTTGTCGGTTTTGCGCCGAACCCCTGGGCCGCGGTGCCGGCGATGATGATCGCAGGGGCGGCATGGATCTCGGTCGTCAACACGCTGACGGTTTCTTCGCAACTGGCGCTGCCCGATTGGGTGCGGGCGCGCGGCATGGCGATCTACATGATGACGATGATGGGCGCGGCTTCGCTGAGCGCGGCCTTATGGGGCCAGGTGGCGGTGCACCTGGAGGTGCAATGGACGTTCGTCGCCGCGGCGCTGACTGGCGTGCTTGCGCTGTTTCTCACCCGGCGTTTCGTCCTGACACGCGAGGAGGATGTCGATCTGACGCCCGCGCGCATCCTCACCGAGCCGGTGGCAGCGTTTCCGATCGAACACGGCAAAGGTCCGGTCATGGTGACGATCGAGTACCAGGTCGACCCGGCGCGAGTGAACGAGTTCATGCAAGTGATGTTCGAGACCCGGCGCGATCGTCTGCGCAAGGGCGCGTTGTCGTGGGGCCTGTTTCATGACATTTCGGAACCGAACCGCTACCTCGAGTACTACCTCGACGACTCCTGGGCGGACCACCTGCGTCGCTTCGAGCGTTTTACGGCGGCCGATGCCGAATTGCGCGAACGCAGGCAAGCGTTCCACGTCGGCACCGAACCGCCACGGGTGGCGCGCTACATCGCCGAGGCAATGAAGCGTTGAGCCGTCTAGGCCGCGAGTTGTGGCCGCGCGGGCTGCAATTCATCGACCAGAATCTGCCAAGCCCTTTCGTCCTCTATCAGCGCGAGATGGCCGACGCGGTCGAGCACGACGTGCCGCGCGCCCGGCAAAAGGGGGCTGGAGCGCGGGACAATCAAGTTGTCGTCGCGGGTTGCCACGCAGACCATCTTCGCCGCGACCGCCGGCGACGTTGCCTGCGCGAGTCGCTGCATGAACGCAGACCCGACCGCCATCTGCTTTGCGTTCGCGCCGCTGCCGAACCGGCCAAAAACCGTTCCCTGGTGCGGCGTGGCGAGGGTAATGGTCTTTGCGACCGCCGCATCACCGAACTCGTGCATGTAAGCGCGGATGGCGATCCCGCCCATGCTGTGACCAACGAGCACGACCTGCGCCGCACCGGTTGCGGCGCGCAGACGCGTCACCGCGTCGTTGATGACCTGCGCGTAACGGTCGATCGGTGCGAGGATCGGCTCGAGATCGATCGTCGCTACGTTGCAGGCGCCGAGTTTTCCGCTTTCCAGCAGTGCACGCCATACCGCGCGGTTGCATAGGTAGCCGTGCACCAGCAGGACCGCGGGCCGCTGCGGATCGTGCACCAGCGGTGGGTCGGCAAAATGGGTGGCAAAGAGTTGGGCGAAACTGAACATGCGGGTAGAGATCGCGGTCTCCTCCCACCAGATTCGGAGCACCTCGCGTTTTGACAGAGGAGGCGTGCGCGGATCGATGATCGCACCGATCGCGAATTCGCCGGCGAGCACGATCGCCGTCGCGACCAGAGGAACAAGAAGCGCGATGGGTATCGCGAGCCACCTGAGTTCGGCCGGCAACAGCCACAGCGCGCAAGCGGCGGCCACTCCAACCTGGAGGGCCAAACCGATGCGCAGGAACGTGGCGACCGTCATGCTTTGACGCGCCTTGATTCGTCGATATCGAGCCAGCACCACTGGCGAGTCGTGAACGGATGACGGCGGAATCCCAGCGCCCAGGGCTGAGCGAGATCGATCTGCACGTTGTGCAGATGCATCATGTAAGGCATGTAGGCAGCGAGCAGGCGCGTGGCTTCGTGCAGTTTGTTCAGGCGCTCCGGGCCGTCGGGCAAAACGCGCTGCTGTTCGTACAGAGCATTAAACGCAGCCAGGTCGAAACGCGCGTCGTTGATTGCCTCGCGATTCGGTCCATAGGCCATGCCGAAAATCGTGTCTGAATCCGGGCCGCCGACCAGCCAACCGTAACCCCACATCATCAGCTTGCCCGCCATCGACTGTTTGACCAGCTCGGGCCACTGGGCGACGCGGAATTCCATACGCAGGCCGATTCGATCCATGAAGCGCTGCCAGAGTTCGTTCTGCCGGCGGTCGCGCTGTGACGAGGTCGATGCCAGTTCGAGCACGAGCGGGCTCCCATCGGGTTGTTCGCGCCAGCCGTCGCCGTTGCGGTCGACGTATCCGTACACGTCCAGCAACGCGCGCGCGCGCGCACGATCGAAGCTGCCGATGGGCGTTAGGTAAGAGGGGTCGTAGCCGAACGTACCCGGCACGAACGGGGACTGCGCGCGCACGCCCAAACCGGAAAAAATGGAGCGGATGAACTCGTCGCCATCGAAGCCGAGCGAAATAGCGCGACGCAGAGCAACCCGATCCGCCGTGTAGCCGCCCACCACCGGATGCTCCATGTTGAAATAAGTGAGTGCGATGTCGGCAAGCTCGGTGCGATGCAGCTTGATTGAACGTTTGGCCAGGTACGGCGCAAGTTTGCCCTGCGGTGCTGCGACGGGGATGAACTCCGGCGGCAGCGCCAGCACGTCAAGCTGGCCTTGCTGGAAGGTGAGCCAACGCGGCTGCGATTCATCGATGATAAGGATTTCTATGCGATCGATCATCGGTACTGAGCGTCCCTTGAGCAGCGCCACTTCGTCCGCGATCTGCGGCGCGTCTGCAGCCGCGTTGAACTCATAGGTCGAACTCCGGTAAGTGGGATTGCGCTCCAGCACGATGCGCGAGGCACGGGTCCATTGCGCGAGGCGATACGGCCCGGTGCCGACCGGATGCGCCATGATGTCGTCGCCGTAGAAATCGGCGACTTCCGACGCCAAAGCGCCGATCAGCGACGAGTCGGCCAGGTGGTAGATGAAGCGCGGGTCGGGTTCGGCCAGGCGGATCTGCAGCGTGTACCGATCGAGCGCGCGTACGCCCTCGACCGCGCGCGTGTAGTCAAACGGCTGCTTCGTTTTCAGCGCAGCCTGGCGAAGTTCGGTGAGGCCCAGCATCTTGCTGTTCTCGAAGATGAACAGCATCGGGCTCTTCCAGCGCGGGTCGTAGAAGCGCTTGAAGGAGAACGCATAGTCTGCCGCCGTCAGCTCGCGTCGCACGCCCTTGAATGCCGGATCGTCCTGGAAGTAGATGCCGCGCCGGATGTGCAGCGTGAAGGTGCGGAAGTCACGGCTGATCTCCGGCAGATCGATCGTCGTATTCGGCCGCAGGCGCGCCGGCCGCGCCTGGTAGTCGTAGTCGAGCGGCGCATCGAGGATGTGCGACAGCACCGTGCGTGAATAAAGGTCTTGCACCTGAGCCGGATCGAATCCCGTCTCTGCGACCGGAAAGGCGACGCGCAACGTTTTTTCGGTGGACCTGCCGGTCGGCGCGGCAGAGCCTGCGGCTCTTGCGGCGAGCGGCGCAGCGGCGCCAAGGGCGAGCAGACTACGGCGGCGCATGGAGAACGGCGCGCGCGTCACGTCGCCGCGGTGTGGTCGACGTCGAGATATTTGAAGAAATCGCGCGCAAACGGATGGCGCCGGTAGCCGATCAGCCACGGGTGCGATAGGTCGTTGACGTACCGGTGGCCGTGGATCTTGTATGGCATGTAGGCAACGAACAAACGCTTCATCTCGTAGATCACGCCGTCGCGTTCCGGGCCGTCCGGCAACTGGCGCTGGCGGTCGTACAGGCGGTCGTACTCCTGGTTGCGGAAACGCGCGAAATTCGAACTGCCGATGCTGCGGCTGTCGCCGAAGGCGAGGAACGCATCGGCATCGGACGAGGCGGCTGTATTGCCAAGCGCCCACATCATGAGCTTGCCCGCGCGCCCGCCCTTCAGGTTCTCCGGCCACTGATTGACCTTGAACTCCACGCGAATCTGCAGCTGATCGAGCTGGCGCTTCCACATTTCATTGAACGCCCGATCGATCTGGCTCGACTGCGTCGTCATCTCCAGCACAAGCGGGGAACCGTCGGGTTGCTCACGCCAGCCGTCACCGTTGCGATCAACGTAGCCGTACGTGTCGAGCAGGGCACGCGCGCGCCCGCGATCGAACTGGCTCATTTCGCTGACGAATTTCGGGTCGTAGCCGGACGTGAGCGGCGGAACCTGCGATTGCGCAACCGCCATCGAGCCGCGCCGGATGAGACGGATCTCCTCGTCGGTGTTGTAGCCCAGCGAAATCGCGCGGCGCAGCGCGACCCGCTCCGGCGTGTATCCGCCAACAAGCGCGTTTTCGAGATTGAAATAGGTGATGACGACGTCGGGCTGGATGGTGCGCTCGAACACGATGGCGCGGCGTTCGAGTGACGGGGCGAGGTGACCGTTGGGCACGGCGATGTTTATGAACTCGTTGGGTACGTTGACGATGTCCTGCTCGCCGTTGAGAAACGACAACCAGCGTGGCTGGCTCTCTTCGATGATCGAGAGCTCCACCCGATCGAGCAGCGGCAGTTTTTTGCCCTTCAAGCGCGCTAGCAGCGCCTGGCCACGCGCATCGTCGGGCGCCGGATTGGCATCGTAGAACTCGTCGCGAAACGACGGGCTGCGTTCGAGCACGATGCGCGCCGAGCGCGTCCACTGCACGAGCCGAAACGGGCCGGTGCCGACCGGCTTGCCCATGATCTCGTCCGGATACGCTTCGACGACCTCGCGCGCCACGGCGCCGAAGGGACGCGCATCGGCCATGTTCTCGTAAAACCGTGGGCTGGGTTCCCTGAGCCGGATCTGGAAGGTGTAACGATCGAGAGTGCGAACGCCCTCGATTTCGGTGTCATAGTCGAATTTCGCGCCGCCGCTCGCCTGCTTGCGTAGTTCCCCGAGCCCGATCACGTGCGACGACTCGATGCTGGGCCAAAGTGGGCTCTTCCACCGCGGGTCGGCGACCCGTTTGAGCTGATAAACATAGTCTGCGGCAATCAGCTCACGTGGTTTGCCCTCGAATACCGGATCGTCCTGGAAATAGATGCCCGGCCGGATGCGAAGGGTGAGAGTGCGAAAGTCCGACGAGATCTCCGGCATCGCGGCCGCGGTACGAGGCTTTAACACAGTCGGCCGCGCGAGATAGTCGTACTGCAGGGGCGATTCGAAGATGTTGGCTACGACGTAATTCGAATAAAGATCCGAGATCTGCACCGGATCGAATCCGGTTTCCGCTGCGACAAAAGCCCAGCGAAACACCTTCGTCCCGCCTGCGTGCCCTGCTTGCGCCAGTGCGCGGCCGATCGGCAGCGCGAGCGCCGTGCAAGCTCCAGTATTCAGCAGGAATCCGCGCCGCTTCATGTGCGTACCTTCGTTTCGTCCATGGGCTCGATATCCACGAAGTGCCACCACTCATTCCAGCGAAGCGGCCGACGATACCCATGCAACCAGGGGTGCGCCAGATCCGTCAGGATGCGGTGCACGTGGTTCTTGTACGGCGCATAGACGATCAGGATGCGCTTGGCTTCCAGAAACAGGCTCTCGCGCTCAGGCCCGTCCGGCAGCAGGCGCATGCGCGTGTAGATCTGATCGAATGTGTTGTTGCGGAATCGAGCCAGGTTCTGGCCGCCAACGTGAACGCTGGCGCCGCGATCGAGTGATGCCTGGCCGTCGGGCGACGCCGCGGAATAACCAAGGCTCCAGACCATCAGTTTGCCGGCGCGCGCGTTCTTCAGGTTCTCGGGCCACTTGGCGGGGCGGAACTCGATCCTTACACCCAATGCCGACAGGTCCTTGCGCCGCAACTCGTCACGCTGGCGCGCGCGTTGATCGGGCGTGGTCGCCCACTCGAGCAACAGCGGTGTGCCGTCCGGTTGTTCGCGCCAACCGTCACCGTCGCGATCGACATACCCGTACATGTCGAGCAGCGCCTTGGCGCGCGCGAGATTGAATTCGCCCATCTCGCTGCGAAAGTTCTGATCGAACCCCACCGTATTCGGCATGAGCGAGGATTGCGCCGGGATCGCCTGGCCGCGCCAATAGAGGCGAATCTCCTGATCGACGTCGATGGACAGATTGATGGCTCGCCGCAGCGCAACCCGTTCCGGCGTGTAACCGCCGATCACCGGATGGTCCATGTTGAACAGCGTGATGGTGACGTCCGCGTTCAGGCTGCGGTACATCTGCACGCCACGCCGAGCCAGGTTCGGCGCAAGCTGGTTGTTCGGAATGGCGATGTTGGCAAACTCGAACGGCAGACGTTCGAGCAGATCGAGTTGCTTGTTGAGG
Organism: Burkholderiaceae bacterium; assembly: GCA_035635915.1. Classification (GTDB taxonomy): domain Bacteria; phylum Pseudomonadota; class Gammaproteobacteria; order Burkholderiales; family Burkholderiaceae_F; genus JAKANT01. The sequence continues at coordinate 6,557 of DASQAE010000429.1, forward strand.
AACGACAACCAGCGCGGCTGGGTCTCCTCGATGATCGAGATCTCGATCCGATCGAGCATCGGCAGGCGCCGACCGCGGAAATGCATGGCGAGCGCCTGGCCTTCCTCATCATCCGGGTTCGGCTCTGCGTCGTAAAAATGGGTGCGATAGCCCGGGTTGCGTACCAGCACGATGCGCGACGAGCGACGCCATTCGCCAAGCTTGAACGGCCCGGTCCCGACCGGATGCTCCGCGATCGCGTCGCCGTAGGCCTCGACGACTTCGCGCGCAACCGCGCCGTAGAGGTCACCCGACGTGATGACTTGCAGGAAACGCGGGCGTGGCTCCTCGAAGCGAAACTGCAGCGTGTAGCGGTCCAGCGCACGCAGACCTTCGATCGGCGCTTCGTAGTCGAACGGCTTGCGCTCGGTCAAGGCGCGCTCGCGCGCTCGTTCCGCGCCGACCATCTTCTGTTCGGCCAGCGTGGGGTAGGCAGGAGCTTTCCAGCGCGGATCGAAAAACCGCTTGAGACTGTAGACGTAGTCTTGCGCGACCAGCTCGCGCGGTTTGCCGTTGAAGGCTGGATCGTCAGTGAAGTAGATCCCGGGCCGGACGCGCACGGTCCAGGTCTGAAAATCGGCGGAGACCTCGGGCAAACTCTCGGCCGTGTTGGGCTTGATCTTGAACGGCCGTGCCAGGTGGTCGTAGCGATAGAGTCCGTCGAATATGTGCGCGGTGACGATGCGCGAGTACAGGTCGACGAGCTGGGGAGGATCGAAACCGGATTCCGCGATCTCGAACGCATAACGCAGGGTTTTTTGTGGCGCCTCCTCCGCATGCGCCGGTAAGGCAGCAGCCAGGGGCGCAGCCGCAAGGCCTTTGAGCGCCGCGCGGCGCGCGCGATCGGCATCCCTCATGTGGTGCTCTTCAGGTCCACGTTTTCCTCGATATCGACGTACTTCCAGAAGTCGCGCATGAAGGGGTGGCGCCGGAAGCCGATCACCCACGGGTGATACACCGAAGTTTCGATCCGATGTCCGAGAAACTTGTACGGCGCATACGCGACGAATAGTTTCTTCGCCGCGTGGAAAATGGCCTCGCGTTCCGGTCCGTCCGGAAGTGTGCGCTGTTTCGCGTAGAGGGCATTGAAGTCACGTTGGTCGAAACGCGAGTGGTTGGCCTGCCCCTTGTTCGGCCCGTATCCGAGTGCGAGGAACGTATCGCCATCGGGCTGGGCCGCGGTCCAGCCGACGCGCCACATCATCAGCTTGCCGGCGCGTGAGTTCTTCAGGTTCTCCGGCCACTTTGCGGCACGAAAGTCGACGTTCAGGCCGACGTGGGACAGGCATTTCTTCCACAATTCATCGAGCTGACGGCTGAGCTGGTCCGGCTGCGTCGCCATCTCGATCTTGAGCGGTGTGCCGTCCGGACGTTCGCGCCAGCCGTCCCCGTCGCGATCGATGTAGCCGAACGTGTCGAGCAAGGCACGCGCGCGCGCCGGATCGAACGCGCTCATTTCACTGACGAAAGTCGGATCGAATCCGGAAACCAGAGGCGCCACCGGCGACTGCGACGCGATCGATTGACCCTTGCGCACGAGACGAATCTCGTCGTACACGTTGTAGGCGAGCGAAATCGCACGGCGCAACGCGACCTGCGCCGGTGCATATCCACCGACGATCGGGTTCTCCAGGTTGAAAATCGCCATGTCGACGCTCGCACGGGGTGCCCGATCCATCTGCACGCCGCGCCGAGCCAGACCCGGTGCAACGTGGCCGTTCGGAATCACGATGTCGGCGAAGTCGTACGGCAGTTCGTCGACAAGATCGTGCTCGCGGTTCAGGAACGCGAGCCAGCGCGGCTGGTTCTCTTCGACGATGTACACCTCGATCCGGTCGAGCATCGGCAGCTTGCGGCCCGCGAGTTTGCGTGCCATTGCCTGCGCGGCCACGTCATCGTCGGCAGGCGCAGACCGGTAGCGGTCGTCGCGGTAGGTGGGATTGCGCTCGAGCACGATGCGCGACGAGCGTTTCCACTGCGCCAGCCGGAACGGCCCGGTGCCGACCGGCATGCCCATCAACTCCTTTTCGTCGTGCGCCTCGGTGACCTCGCGCGCCACCGCACCGAGAAAGGAGTTGTCGGCGAAGTACAGGTAAAAACGTGGCGCCGGCTCGGCCAGCCGCACCTGCAGCGTGTAGCGGTCGGGTGTGCGCAGGCCCTCGACCTCATGGTCGTAGTCGAACCGCGCCCCCTTCAAAGCGGCGCGGCGCAGCTCATTCATGCCGAGAATGCCGGCGTTCTCCAGCAGGTAGATGCGCGGGCTCTTCAGCCGCGGGTCGTAAAAACGTTTGATCGAATAGGCGTAGTCCGCCGCTGTAAGCTCGCGCGCCTTGCCACCGAAGGCCGCGTGATCCTGAAAGTAGATTCCGGGCCGGATCTGGAAAGTCAGCGTACGGAAGTCGGACGAAATTTCGGGCAGCGCGGCCGCAGTGTTCGGGACGATCTTCGCCGGGCGCGCCAGGAAGTCATACGTCAGCGGCGCGTCGAAGATGTTGGCGTTGACGTTGCTGGAATAGATATCGTTCACTTGTGCCGGATCGAACCCGGTTTCGGCAACCCGGAACGCATAGCGCAACACCTTGGCGCGAGCCGATTGACCGTTCACCTGCGCTGCCGCGACTTGCGGCGCAGCAGATGCAAGTAGCAGAGCTTGCGAGAACCGGCGTCGGGTTGCGGAGACAGAATTCACTTGGCGGCGCGTTGTTTGCTTGAAAGCCCGGCTCGCATCGGCATAATCCGCGCTTCCGCAGGCGCGGCTGCTTGAACGCGACACAATCGCGCAACGGCAGATCTGCGACCCAACACGAACGCAGGAGGCGGGATGGCCGCCTATATCTTACGCAGACTCTGGCAGATGATCCCTACTCTTGCGGGAGTCATCCTGCTGGTGTTTTTCCTGTTCAAGTTCTTTGGTGGTGATCCCGCCGAAATCCTGGGCGGACTGCTCGCCACACCCGATCAGATCGAAGCGATCCGCACGCAGCTTGGCTTGAACGAGCCCTGGTACGTGCAGCTGGGGATCTTCCTCAAATCGATCTTCACCTTCAAATGGGGCAACAGCTGGACCACCAGCGAAGCGGTGAGCAATATCTTTGCGACGCGGCTGCCGGCCACGTTGACCGTGATGACCCCGATTCTTCTGCTCGACGTGGTACTGGGGGTCATCGCCGCGATGGCAGTGGCTTATGTGCGCGGATCGATCACCGACCGCACGATCATGGTGATCACCACCGTGATGCTTTCGATTTCATTCCTCGTCTACATCATCGTCGGTCAATGGTTGTTCGGCTTCTATCTCGGCTGGTTTCCGGTGCAGGGCTGGAGCGACAGCGTCCTGACCAACCTGAGCACCTACGTCGTGCTGCCGGTTGCGCTTGCCGTGTTCGTGAGTCTTGCGCCGCAGACGCGGCTCTATCGCAGCTTTTTTCTCGATGAACTCGGACAGGACTACGTGCGTACGGCGCGCGCGAAAGGGGTGAGCGAGAATCGGGTGCTGTTCAAGCACGTCCTGCGCAATGCGCTCATTCCGGTGCTGACCAACGTCTCGGTGCAACTGCCCGGCATCTTCGTCGGTTCGTTCCTGATCGAGACCTTTTTCTCGATTCCCGGACTGGGACGCGAGGTCCTGCTGGCGGTCAATCGCAGCGACTATCCGGTGATCCAGGCGGTAACGGTCTACCTGGCCGCATTGACCATGGTGATCAACCTGGTGGCCGACGTGCTGTATCGCGTGGTGGATCCTCGCGTGGTGTTGAAATGAGCGCCGCACGGCCGCTCCGAAGGCGCTCGCTCCCCCTTGGGGGGACAGCGCGCAGCGCGAAGGGGGCAACACCGAGCGCCGCACGGCCGCACCGAAGGCGCTCGCTCCCCCTTGGGGGGACGGCCCGTAGGGCCAAGGGGGCGCATTGACTGCCGCTACGATTGGCGGCAAAGCCATTGTTCCAGCGCGCCCGGAACGTTCCGCCGGCGTCTGGGCCACCGCATGGCGCCGTCTGCGCAACGACCGCGTCGGCATGGTCTCGCTCGCCATCGTCATCGCCTTCGTCTTGCTGATCCTCGCCTCCGCGCTCGGGCTGGTTGCGAAGGACTGGCAGAAAGAGATCGGCGTGCCGAACGCACCGCCGACGTTCGTCGGTGCGCGCGTCGAGGAGGTCACCAAGGATCCACTTGCAAGTCTGGTCGCCAAGGACGCAAAACCGGTTGATCTCTCCGACATCGACCCGTTAGCGCCGAAGTACAAGGAGTGGTCGGAGCGGGCCGCGAAAATCCAGATCGCCGATCCGCCCCGCGCACAAACTCTGCCGTTCGGGGCGGACCGCCTCGGCCGCGACGTGCTGTCCAAGGCCGTCAAGGGTGCCGAGATCTCCATTTTCGTCGGCTTGTTCGCAGCCGTGGTGGCGACCCTCATCGGGACTGTGCTCGGCGCGCTTGCAGGTTACGTCGGCGGCAAGCTGGGCGACTTCCTCGAGTGGGTCTACAACGTCTTCACTTCCATTCCTGACATCCTGCTCATCTTTGCCTTCGCCGCTGTGCTCGGGCGCGGCATCGGCACCGTGGTGATGATTCTCGGCCTTGCCGGTTGGACCGGCATGTATCGGCAGGTTCGGGCCGAATACATCAAGCACCGCACGCGCGAATACGTGCGCGCGGCCGAAGCGATCGGCGTGAGCCACGCCCAGCGCATGTTCGTGCACGTCCTGCCCAACGTGAGCCACGTGATCCTGGTGCGGATGTCGCTGCTGGTCGTCGGTTTCATCAAGGCCGAGGTGATTCTTTCCTTCCTCGGACTCGGTGTTCCGGTCGATCAGGTTTCGTGGGGCACCATGCTTTCCGAGGCACAGGCCGAGCTTGTGCTCGGCAACTGGTGGCAACTCGCGGCGGCCACGCTTTTTATGGCGGTTTTCGTGACCGCGTTTTCGCTGCTCACCGATGCACTGCGTGATGCGCTCGATCCGAAACTGAGATAACGAAGAACAACATGGGCAATCTGGTTTCGGTGCGCGATCTGCGCGTCTCGTTTCGGCTGGGCAAGTCGCACGTCGTCGATGCCGTACGCGGGATCAGCTTCGACATTCCGGAAAATTCGGCCGTTGCGCTGGTAGGCGAATCGGGATCGGGCAAGAGCGTTTCGGCCATGTCGATCGTGCGCCTGCTGCCGGAGAACGCAATCGTCAGCGCGGACAGCCGGATCGAATTCGGCGGCCGCAATCTGCTCACTGAACCGATCGAAGTCTTGCGCGACATCCGCGGCAAGGACATCACGGTTGTGTTCCAGGAGCCGATGTCGTCGCTCAACCCGGTGTTCACCGTCGGCGATCAGATTGCCGAGGTGTTGCAACTGCATCGCGGGTTATCGCGCCGGCAGAGCATGGAGCGAGTAGTCGAACTGCTGAATGAGGTCGGCATCCCCGATCCACGCCCGCGGCTTGCGAGTTATCCGCATGAACTCTCCGGCGGCCAACAGCAGCGCGTGATGATCGCGATGGCGATCGCCTGCGAACCAAAGCTCTTGATCGCCGATGAGCCGACCACCGCATTGGATGTGACGGTGCAGCGGCAGATCCTGGAACTGATCGCCAACCTGCGCGCCAAGTTCAAAATGTCCGTGCTCTTCATCAGCCATGACCTGGCGCTGGTGGGCGAGATCGCCGACCAGGTGGTGGTGATGCGCGAGGGTGTGGTGCGCGAGAACGACTCGGTCGTGCGCATCTTTTCGCAACCGAAGGATCCCTACACGCTCGCTTTGCTGGCGTGCCGGCCGCGCCTCGACGCCAAGCCGAGGCGGTTGCCAGTCATCGATGATTTCCTGTCGGCCGACGGCACCACGTCGCTCGCGCCGGTGGTGCTGGCAATTGCAGCCGAAATACGCCAGGCGCGGCCGCCTGAACCGGTGCCGATCGTGGAGGCGCGCGGCCTGCGCAAGGAATATCGGCTCAAGACCGGCTTGTTCGCGCGCAAGCAGATCGATGCGGTCAAGGATGCATCATTCGGGCTCGCGCGCGGCCGCACGCTCGGTGTGGTCGGCGAATCCGGCTCCGGCAAAACCACGGTCGGCATGTTGCTGATGCGCCTGGTGCAACCCACCGCCGGCCAGGTGCTGTTCGAAGGCAAGGATCTGCTCGCTCTGTCAGATGCCGCGTTGATGGCGTACCGGCGCCGCATACAGATCATCTTCCAGAATCCATACGCCAGCCTGAACCCGCGCTTCACCGTGGGCCAGATCCTTACCGAACCGATGCGCGTGCACGGCATCGGCGACAGCGACGACGAACGTTTTGCGATGGCGGTGGCGCTCGCACGGCGCGTTGGTCTTCCGCCCGACTGCATTCACAAGTATCCGCACGAGTTCTCCGGCGGGCAACGGCAGCGTATTGCGATTGCGCGCGTGCTGTCGATGAGGCCGGAGGTGATCATCTGCGACGAATCGGTGTCTGCGCTTGACGTCTCGGTGCAGGCCACCGTGCTCAACCTGCTGCTCGATCTGCAGGATGAATTTGCCATCAGTTACCTCTTCATCAGCCACGATCTTGCCGTCGTCAAGTACATGGCGGATGACATCCTGGTCATGAGCCAGGGCGCGATCGTCGAGCGTGGTCCCTCGGAAGCCATCTACGAGGCACCTCAGCACGAATACACCAAGAAGCTGCTGGCGGCGATTCCGCGCGGATTCCAGCGCGTGCCCGCCTGATCACATACCTACGAGGCGGCCGGCGTGGCGAACGCAGCTGCGAATCACCGGCGGTGGTTCGCGGTGCTCAATCCGATCTCGGGCCGTGGTCGCGCGTGGCGCGATCGTGAGCGCATCGAAGCAGCGTTACGTACCCAGCGCATCGATGCGCAAATCGTTGCTAGTGACTACGCGGGCCACGTATTGCCGCTGATCAAGCAAGCGCTCGATGCGGGCGAGCGCAACATCCTTGCGATCGGGG